>DATHIG010000770.1:0-2266 GCA_035490035.1 Actinomycetes bacterium | reverse complement strand
GTCCTTGGTCATCGTCAACGACCCGACGTCATCGCTGCCTCGAGCTTGGCCATCACCTGGTCGACCGTGAAGCTCGCGGCCTTCTGGCGCGGCGGAAACTCGACGAACGTCTTCAGGAAGTCGCCGACGATGGCCTGGGTCGGCACCGCCAGGAAGGCGTGGTCCATTAGGTAGTCCCAGTAGGTGTTGGAGGTGGTATCGGCCCGCTCATAGGGATCGGTGCGCAGGTTGAACAGCTTGGGCACGCGCAGCACCGTGAACGGCTCGGCCCAGATCTGCAGGGTGCCGGGGGCGCGCTGCTCCATGAACACCTGCTTCCAGTTGTCGTAGCGCACCGCCATCAGGTCGCCGTCGTCGGAGAAGTAGAAGTATCCCGGGCGGGGGCTCTTGGCCTCCTGCCCGGTCAGATAGGGCAGCAGGTTGTAGCCGTCCAGGTGCACCCGGAACCGCTTGCCGCCCGCCTCGTGCCCGCCTCGGAGCTTCTCCACGATGTTGGGCTCGCCGGCCGCGGCCAGGAACGTGGGCAGCCAGTCCAGGTGGCTGACGATCTGGTTGGAGACCGTCCCGGGGGCGATCCGGCCCGGCCAGCGGACCATTGCCGGCACCCGGAAGGCGCCCTCCCAGTTGGTGTCCTTCTCGCTGCGGAACGGCGTCATGGCCCCATCGGGCCAGGTGTTCATGTGGGGCCCGTTGTCGGTGCTGTAGATGACGATGGTGTCCTCGGCGAGGCCGAGCTCATCCAGCTTGTCCAGCAGCGCCCCGACGACCTTGTCGTGGTCGACCATGGTGTCGTGATAGGGCGACTGCCAGCGACCGGCCTGCCCGCGGCTTTCTGGCTTGGGGTGGGTGCGCAGGTGCATATGGGTGGTGTTGAACCAGACGAAGAACGGGGTGCCGGCCTGGTGTTGGCGCTCGATGAAGTCGACCGCGGCGTCCCGGAACTCCTCATCCACGGTCTCCATGCGCTTTTTGGTCAGCGGACCGGTGTCCTCGATCCGCCCATCGGCCCAGCTGTGGATCACCCCGCGGGGTCCGAAGCGCTCCCGGAAGTTGGGGAAGTCCTCGGCTGGAGGGTAGTCGGGCAGCTCCGGCTCCTCCTCGGCATTCAGGTGGTAGAGGTTGCCGAAGAACTCGTCGAAGCCGTGGTTGCTGGGCAGGAACTCGTCCTTGTCGCCCAGGTGGTTCTTGCCGAACTGGCCGGTCGCATAGCCCAGCGGCTTGAGCAGCTCGGCGATGGTCGGGTCCTCGGCCCGCAACCCCAGGTCGGCGCCGGGGAGCCCGACCTTGCTCAATCCAGTCCGAAATACGCTCTGGCCGGTGATGAACGCCGCCCGCCCCGCCGTGCAGCTCTGCTCGCCGTAGTAGTCGGTGAACCGCATCCCCTCGGCCGCGACCCGGTCGATGTTGGGGGTGCGGTAACCCATCAGCCCGTCGGTGTAGCAGCTCAGGTTACTGATACCGATGTCGTCACCCCAGATCACCAGGATGTTCGGCCTGTCGCCGTCGCTCACCGTCGCACCTCCCGCGCTACCCCAGCCCTTCCATGATCCAGCGACCCAGCATCAAGGACGCGATGATGAATCGGCATCACCCCGATCGGGTGATTCTGGTCTGCACCAACAAGGGGCCCTGGTCATTCCGATGGGCATTCCACTCCGAGCCACGCCGCATGACAGGAGGACACCAGCCAGACGACGCACCAGACCTGAGCTGCAAGGACGGCACTCGGCGCGACGCCAGGGACGGGTGGGAAGCGACTCATAATCCGCCGCTCGCAGGTTCTTGACCATGTCCGTCGTTGACTGCTCGGTCGACCCGCCCCGCTTCGGATGCGGCGGGTTGCTCCGGGAGCGATGGTTGCGTGTGTCTGGCGGCTCGACTAGCGTCAGGCGCCGGTGATGAGGATGTCGGGTTGGCTGCTCCCGTGATAGGAGCATGCGTCTGTTCTTCCAGCTCAGTAGCTGGGCTCTTGGGCTCATCCTGTTCGCCGTCGTTCTCGGCACGACTGGCCTGGGCGTGCTGCTGGGGCGGTCCCAGCGCCACCGGTCCGACAGCTTGCGGGAGCCGTTGGCGGTCCTGCAGGCCGCCCTGCTCGGGGTCGTCGGGCTCATCTTGGCCTTCGGGCTGGCGTTGGCGGTCGGGCGCTATGAGGCTCGGCGTGCGGTCGTGGTCGAGGAAGCCAACGCCATCGGCACGACCTACCTACGGGCCCAGACCCTGGCCGAGCCCATCCGAACCGATTCGCTCGAGCGACTGGTGCGCTACA
>DATHIG010000769.1:0-2958 GCA_035490035.1 Actinomycetes bacterium | reverse complement strand
CCGCTGCCCCAGGACAGCGCCGAGGCCCCCAGCAACGTCCACATCCGCCGGTGCTGGGGCGTGCTGCGACGCGCGGTGACCAAACAGGCGATCCCTGCCGAAGCCGCCGCGGCGATCAGCCCGAAGTTGGAGATCGCCTGGGTGGTCTGGGGGCCACCCACACCCAGCACCAGGCACGCCAACCAGAGCACGGCCAGGACCGCCATGCTCGCGCACTCGGCCACAAAGCGGCGCCCGGCTGGAATTAGCGGCTCGTCCATGTCACGACCTGATCGGCCGATGCAGCGACATCTTGACCTCTTTCCACGCCAGGAAGGTCAACCACTGGATCGGACCCCTTCGACCGTGCAGCATGAACGGTGGTGCTTTCCTACCTTTCCCGCCTCTTCGGCGTCGTCCGGACCGTGTCCGGCAACCCCGGCCTGCTCCGGGTCGAGCTGGCCTTCGTCGGCTTCAACGTGGCCGAGTGGGCGACCTGGGTGTCGATCCTGGCCTTCGCCTACGGGGTCGGCGGCGCGGCCGCGACCGGGCTGGTGGCGCTCGTCCAGCTGGTGCCGGCGGCGCTGGTCGCGCCGGTGGCCTCGGTGGCCGGCGACCGCTTCCGGCGCGAGCGGGTGCTGCTGGGCGGCTACCTGGCCCAGGCCGTCACGATGGCCGCGGTCGCGGCCGCCCTGCTCGCCGAGGCCCCGGTCCCGCTGGTCTACGGCCTGGCCGCGCTGGCCGCCACCTCGATCACCGTGACCCGCCCCGCCCAGAGCGCGCTGCTGCCGTCGCTGGCCCGGACCCCGGACGAGCTCACCTCGGCCAACGTGGCCTCGGGCTGGACTGAGAGCGTGAGCGTCCTGGCCGGTCCGGCGGTCGCGGCGCTGCTGCTCGGGCTGAGCGGCCCGGGCGCCGTCTTCGCCGTGATGGCCGGGCTCCTCGCCTGCTCGGCCCTGCTGGTCGTCCGGGTCCGGGCCGACGCCGAGCCCGACCTGCCGGCCGCCATGGCGCCGGCCTTGACGGGAAGGGCCAGGCGGCCGCGCGAGCTGGCCCGCTCCACACTGGAGGGGTTCACCACCCTGGCCCGGGAGCGGCTGCCCCGCCTCTCGGTCGGCCTGCTCAGCGCCCAGTACGTGATGCTCGGGACCCTGGACGTGTTGCTGGTGGTGCTGGCGTTCGAGGTCCTCGACGTCGGCAGCTCGGGGGTCGGGCTGCTCAACAGCGCCCTCGGCGCCGGAGCGATCCTCGGCTCGGCCCTGACGGTCCTGTTGGTCGGGAAGCGGCTGGTCGTGCCGATCGTGACCGGATTCGCCTGCTGGGGCCTGGCCATGAGCGCCATCGGCCTGATCCCGACCCGGCTGGCGCTGGCGGCCCTGGTCGCGCTCGCCGGTGTCGGCTGCGCCCTGACCGAGGTCGCCGGGCGCCTGCTGCTCCAGCGCAGCGTGCCCAACCAGGTCCTCAGCCGAGTGTTCGGCGTGCTGGAAGGCTTGAGCATGGCCGCCATCGGGCTCGGCTCGGTGCTCGTGCCGGCCTCCATCGGCCTGCTCGGCCTGCGCGGCACCCTGGTCGTGGCCGGCGGGCTGATGCTGGTCCTCGGGGTGCTCGTCTGGTACCGCCTCGCCGGGGCGGAGGCCGCCGCGCCAATCCACCAGGCCGAGCTGGCCCTGCTCCGGGCGGTCCCGATGTTCGCGCCCCTGGCCGCCGAGGTGGCCGAGCGGGTCGCCGCCGCCATGGTCCCGGTCTCGGCCAGGGGGGGTACGACGCTCATCCGCCAGGGCGAGGAGGGTGACCGCTTCTACGTCCTGGCCGCCGGGCGGGTGGAGGTCTCGATCGACGGCCACCGGATGACCGCCCTTGGCCCTGGCGACTACTTCGGCGAGATCGCCCTGCTCCGCGACGTCCCCCGGACCGCCACCGTGGTCGCCACCACCGATGTCGAGCTGTACGCCCTCGACCGCGACCCGTTCCTGGAGGCCATCTCCGGCCACCCGCTCAGCAGCGAGCGGGCCAACGCCGTGGCCAGCGACCGCCACCAGGCCCGACCGCCGGGGCTGCAGCAGGACCAGCAGTAGCCGAGTGCGAAGCCGGGCACCAGGACGCCCAGATCAAGGACCACCGTCCATCGTCCTGGCTTCCCGCAGCGCACGATCGGCACCGCCACCCTCCCAGCATCAAGGATCACGGCCGGGTGGCCGACCTCCGTCTCGGGAGCGCTACGACACTTCGGTGGATCCTCGGTGAATCAGGGTGTCCGTGATGCCCTGTGCGTCCTGACGTTGACGGGGACCAGACCATAGGCAAGGTTCTCAAGCCTGCCTGGAGGTTTGGTCCCCGTGTCTACTGCCCCCGCTCTTGGCTGCCCGCACGGGTACTGGCCTGGCTGGCCGATCGCCTGGCCCACTTGCACCCAGCGCGTCCGCCTGGCCAGGGCGGCACCCCGCCGCTGTCGCTGGAGGTGCGCCTGGACGCCGTTGCCGCGGTCCTGCTGGACGGGCTGTCGTACCGGCGCGCTGGCCGGGCGGTCGGGATCTCCAAGACCGAGGTTGGCGACAGCGTGGACCTGCTGCTTGGTCCGCTTGCTGCGCTGGGGTACTGCCAGCCCGACGGGAGCTTCATCACCAGCCTCGATGACCTGCGCCACTGGCTTGCGGAGATGGCCCAAGCCGGCGAGGCGGTCGTGGTGGACGGGCTGGCCACCCGGGTGCAGCGACCCGCCGGCTGGCCCAACCAGAAGGTCGTGTACGACGCCAAGCGGCACGCTCACACCGCCCAGGGCCTTGCCATCTCGACCATCCACGGCGACCTGCTGTGGTGCGACGGTGGCTGGCCGGGCAGCTGCCACGAGCACGAGCTCATCGAACTGGCAGGGCTGCAGGGGGTGCTGGACGATGTCGAGGTCGCCAGCCTGCTGGATCGGGGATTCCGCGAGCTGGCCAAGGTGCGTGAGCACTGGTACGCACCGGTCGGCGACCGCCG
>DATHIG010000768.1:0-2152 GCA_035490035.1 Actinomycetes bacterium | reverse complement strand
CCAATCTGCAGCTCAGGAACGAGGTCGCCGAACGGGAGGAATCCGAGCGGAAGCTTCGGCAGCGCGAGGGGCAGCTCGCCGAGGCCCAGCAGGTCGCCCATATCGGGAGCTGGGAATGGGTCATCCCGCAGGATCGGCTCTCGTGGTCCGATGAGATGTACCGCATCCACGGATTCATCCCGCAGGCGTTTCCGGTCTCCTTCGAGACGGCCGTCGCCCAGGTGAATACCGAGGATTCCGCGCGGATCCGGTCGAACGTCGACGCTGCGCTCCGGCGAGCAGAGGACCACGATCTCCCCAACATCGAGTACCGCATCACTCGTCCCGACGGTGCGGAGCGTGTGCTGCTCGGAACGGCCAAGGTGTGCGTCGGCCCGGACCGGGAACCGCTGCGGATGGTCGGGACGGTCCAGGACGTCACCGAGGGCAGGGAGGCCGAACGCGAACACCGGATCGCCGAGACCCTGCAGCGGAGCCTGTTGCCGGACCGGCTCCCCGAGGTTCCAGGTATGGCGCTCGCCGCACGCTACGTCCCGGCCAGCGCGGACATGGCGGTCGGCGGCGACTGGTACGACGTGGTGGAACTCCCGAGCGGGCACATCGGCCTGGCCATCGGCGACGTGGCCGGCCACGGGCCGCGAGCGGCCTCGGCCATGGGACAGCTCCGGATGGCCCTGCGCGCCTACGCGCTGGAGGAACCGTCACCGGCCGAGGTCGTGAGCCGACTGGACCGTCTCGTGAGCCGACTGCTAGTGTCAGAGATCGTTACGCTTGTCTATCTCGTCTTGGATCTGGACTCCGGGATGATCCAGTTCGCCAACGCGGGGCATCCTCCACCGCTGGTGGTGGGGTTGGGGGGCCAGACCTCGTTTCTCGAGGACGGGCTTGGATCCCCGCTGGGGTGCGACGATCCCGGACTCACTGCGCAGGCCACCTTCCGGCTTGTCCCCGATTCGACCCTCCTGCTCTTCACCGACGGGCTGGTGGAGAAGCGTGGCGCCTCGATCGACGAGGGTCTCCAGCGCCTGGCGACCTTGGCGACGGACTGCGGCCGGGACATCGAGGCGTTCTGCGAGCAGCTTCTGCGCTCCATGGTGGGGGACGACACCCCTGACGATGTCGCTCTGCTCGCCATCCGGCCGATCCCGCTCACCAGTCGCCCACTCCTGCGTGTGCCCGCAGAACCGCGTGTGCTCGCGCCGCTGCGCCAGACGCTGCGTCGTTGGCTCCGGGAGAGCGACGCCGACCCACAAGTCGCCAACGACATTCTTCTCGCCTGCGGTGAGGTGTGCACGAACGTGATCCAACATGCCTACGGCGCCAAGGAAGGCCCCCTGGAGATCAGCCTGGACGTCCGCGACGGCACGGCCGAGGTGACCATCCGAGATCAAGGATGCTGGCGGCCTTCGTCCGGCATCCATGGTGGGCATGGCCTGCCGCTGATCCAGGAGCTCATGGAATCCATCGAGCTGACGGGCGGGCCAGATGGAACGGTCGTGCGGATGCGGCGCCGAATCTCGAACGGGAGCGACTCGTGACCGACCTCGCGCGGGTGGAGGGGGAGCAGCAGGGCACGCTCTGCCTGGTCCGCGTCCATGGGGAGATCGACCTCTCCAACGCGCACGAGGTCTCCTCAGCCATTGGCATGGTCATGGGGCAGGAGGCGCGTCGGCTGGTGGTGGATCTCAGCGGCACCACCTATCTCGACAGCGCCGGTGTGGCGCTCCTGCTCCGGCTGGCGGAGCGGCTGCGGTCCCGGCGACGGCAGCTGCATCTGGTGGTGCCTCGCGGATCTCCCGTTCGCAGGGTGCTCGATTTCACGGGCCTGCCGAGGGTGATCCCCCTGGAATCTCGCCTGGAAGACGCTCTGGCCCAGCGCGACCACCAGCTGCCCGACGATTTCGTCTGAGCGAACGACATCGTCGACGTCATGGCCGATGCGTGTGGGTACGGCCGAGGTCGCGTCTCGGTGAAGCTTGTGCAGCAGCAACCGGAGATGGCCGCCAGGGGTTCCCACCACGACGTTTCTCGCCCGGGCTCGGTCGAGCAGGCCGGGGTTACCGGGTGCCTGGATCGTCCTCCCAGCGGCGCAGCAGCCGCTCGGCCCCCGCGGCCAGCTCGGTCACCACCTGGGCGGCCGGGACGACCTGGG
>DATHIG010000767.1:0-3325 GCA_035490035.1 Actinomycetes bacterium | reverse complement strand
ATCGGCGAGGCCGCGGTGGCCGACATCATCCGGGCCGCCGAGCGCGACCTGCGCCGCACCCTGCGCTCGGCCCTGGAGAGCGACGCGCGCCGCTTCCTCGACCTGCTCGCCCCCGCCGGCGACGGCCCCGAGGCGCTGCGGGCGGCCGCCGGCGAGGTCCTGGCCGAGGCCGAGCGCCTGGTCGCCACCCTCGGCGGGGCCCCCGGCCGATGACCAGGGACCTTGGGGGCTGCCTGGAGGCGCTGGAGCGGGTCGCCGACGCCGCCGAGCGGCTCGGGCTGGACGCCGGGCCGGCGCACGAGACCCTGACGGCGGCCAGGACCCGGCTCGGCTTCCCGGGGACGGCGTTCGTGTGCGCCCTGGCCGGAGGCACCGGCGCCGGCAAGTCGAGCCTGCTCAACGCCCTGGCCGGCCGGGAGGTGAGCCGCCAGGGCGCCACCCGGCCGGTGACCGACGAGCCGGTCGCCTGGGTGCCGGCCGACGCCGCCGCCGAGCTCGGCCCGCTGCTGCGCTGGGTCGGGGTCGACAAGGTGGTCAGCCACCACGACCCCCGCTTCACCGACCTGTGCCTGCTCGACCTGCCCGACTACGACTCGGTGGAGCGCCGCCACCGGGCCACTGTCGACCAGGTCCTGCCCCGGGTCGACGCCGTCTGCTGGGTGCTCGACCCGGAGAAGTACAACGACCGGGTGCTGCACGAGGACTATCTCCAGCCGCTGGCCCACCACGCCGACCGGGCCGTGTTCGTGGTCAACCGGCGCGACGTGCTCGGCGACCGGCAGCAGGTGGCCGAGCTCACCGCCGACCTGCGCAGGACCCTGGAGACCGACGGCATCCACGGCCGCCCGGTGTTCGTCGTCTCGGCCGACCCGCCCGACGGGGCCGGTCATGGGGAGCTCGAAGACCTCAGGGCCTGGCTGTCGGAGCGCCTCCAGGCCAAGGCGGTGGTGACCGAGCGGCTGGCCGCCGACTGCCGGCAGCGCGCGGTCGAGCTGGCCCGCCTGGCCGGCCTCGACGGCCAGGACGCCGGCCGCCCGCTGGTCGGTGACCGCGCCCGCCGGGACGCGAGGGAGCGGGCGGTGGCCGCGGCCCGCTCGGCCGTGGACGTCGAGGGGGTGCGCCGGGCCTGCCGGCGCCGCACCCTGGCCGAGGCACGGGCCGCCGGCGCCGGTCCCATGGGCCGGCTGCTGGCCGTGGTCGCCAGGGCACGCGGGGCCGGGGAGCGGGGTCCCGGCTCGGCCCGCTCGATCGATCCGGTCGCCTACGCCCGCGCCTGGCCGGGCCGCTCGACCCTCAGCCGCACCGTCAACCCGGTCCACGACCTGCTGCGCCGCGCGGTCACGGCCGCCCCGCCGGCCCTGCGGGCCGAGGTGATGGGCCTGGCCAAGCCGGACCGGCTGGAGGAGCGGCTGACCAACGCGATCGACCTTGCGGTGGCCAGGGGCACCGTCGACCACGCCCGCCCGCCCCGGTCGTTGCTGTGGCCGGTGATCGGGGTGCTGCAGACGCTGGTCACCGTCGCGGTCGCCGCCGGCCTGCTCTGGTACCTGACCCTGTACCTGGCCGGCCGGGCCCAGGCCGACCTCCCCGACCTGCCGACCTTCAGGGACGTGCCGGCGCCGCTGCTGCTGGTGGTCGGGGGGGTCCTGGTCGGCTGGCTGCTGGCCAGGCTGTTGGGGGCCAGCGCCCGGCGAGCCGGGCGCCGCTGGGCCGACCGGCTCACCGGCGACCTCGACGGCGCGGTCACCCGAGAGGTCGAGGCGGCCATCTCCGAGCCCCTCGCCGAGCTGGAAGCGGCCCGCTCGGAGCTGCTGGTACGGCTTTCGGACCTACGAGCTTCCTGCTAAATGCTTCCTGGGAGTTCATGCTGCATGGTTGAGTTCCTCGCTGATGATCGGCTGCTGGTCGGGGGCGAAGGGGCTGCCGATCTGCGACAGCACCTGGGCTGGGGTGATGGTGTGCGCCCAGCGGTCGGCGTCGGCGACCAACTCGCCCAGCGTCTGGCGCTGGTGGGTGTGGGTGACCGTACGGCGCAGGCTGCGCCACAGCCACTCGATCCGGTTGGCCTCGGGGTCATAGGTCGGGGTGTAGACCAGCACCAGGTCCTCGCCCAGCTCCTCCAGCAGCCCGCGCAGCAGCCGCGACCCCTTGGGGGTATGGATGCCCAGGTTGTCCAAGATCACCATGGCCACCCGCCCCCGCGAGCGCGAACGCGCCACCGCGCGACGCAACTGCGCGCACAGCGGCGCGGCGCGGCGGCCATCGGCCACCGCCCAGTCCAGGTCGCCGTCGCGCCAGTCGACCAGCCCGAAGCCGTACTGCTTGGCGTTGGTGCCAGGGGCCTGGACCCGCCGCTGGCCGGCGCGGCCGCTGCGGGACCACACCCGGGTCAGGGTCGGGTGCAGGGCGACCTCGACCTCGTCTTGCAGGTACAAGTCCGCCCGCCCGAGCAGGTGAAGCAGGCAGGGCAGATCCTCGGGGAACAGGTCCTCGGCCAGGGTCGCATCCGGGACCAGGTCAGCGGCGGGTGGAGGCAGCGGTGAGGCCGCAGCTGCCAGCAGGGCCTCCACCCTCAGACGTTTTTTGCCCACCCCGGCTGGGCCTGGGCCTTGCGGGTCAGCACCCAGCGGGGCCGCTTGCACACAAACCCGGCCCGATGCAGGGCGATCCTGACCGTCTCGATCCCCGCCCGGTGCCCGGTCACCCCGGCCAGGTAGTCGGCCAGCAGCCGACAGCTCCACAGCGCACTGTCCACCCCGACCTGGTGGGGGTCCTCCTCGGCGACCCGAACCAGCTCCTGCTCCCAGGCGGGCGGGTAGTGGGGTGGCTGGCCGGGATGGGGCCGGTGCGGCACGGCATCCAGGCCACCGGCCAGATAGCGCTTGAGCACGCGGCGCACCGTGTCGGGGCTGCAGCGGGTGAGGTGGGCGACCTCGACCACCGCATGACCCTCGGCGCGCAGCAGGAGCATCTGGTAGCGGGTCCGGGTGGTGGCATCCCGGGTGGCCTGGTAGCGGCGTTCCAGCTCGTCGTGGGCGGCCCGGTCCAACGTCACGCGCAGCGGCGGCGCCATGATCGTCCCCCTTGCGATCAGGAGACTTGACCATGCCCCATCTCAACCAGGACACGCAACCACTGTCAGGAAGCATTTAGAACCCCGGCCAGGTGGTGCGCAACTCACGCGGTCTCCCGGCTCATCCGGGGTGGAGCCCGCTCCCCCCAGAGGCACCTGCGCCTGGCCGCGGGTGGCGATTGCCGCCACGGCGGCCGCGAGCACGCACGAGACCCCCTGGACCGCTGTCGAAGGCGAACCGGGCCAGCAGCG
>DATHIG010000766.1:0-2482 GCA_035490035.1 Actinomycetes bacterium | reverse complement strand
GGGTACACCGGCGCGAGGTCGGTGACGACCTCCATCGGCATCGTCTTCGTGGTGCCGATGGCGTGCTCGAAGCAGCGGCGGGGAGCCCTCCCGTCACGCCGGGCGGACAACGATCTCGATGACCTGGCCGAATTGGTCGATAGCGCGGAACTGATAGCGCCACCGGCTGGCGACCTTCACGTCGGTCTCATCCACCTGCCAGCGGTCCCGACGGCGTGCCGGCAGGGCCGGGCGGCCTCGCCCAGCAGCGGCGTGAACCGCTGCACCCAGCGGTAGACGGTGACGTGGTCGACCTGGACGCCCCGCTCAGCCAGGAACTCTTCGACGTCGCGGAAGGACAGGCCGAAACGCAGGTACCAACCGACCGCCAGCACAATCACATCAGGAGGGAAGCAAAAGCCAGCGAAGGCAGATCGCGGAACGGTAGCCGGGCGCGGGCGGCGGGTTCTCATGACGACAGTCTGCCTACTCAGGGCCCACTCGCAGCAGATGCAACAGCGCCCGCTGAGACCCTGTCGACCCTCCGGAGGCCGTCCCGCGTGCTATCGAAGCTCGCGTACCTCGCGGTGTGCCGCTCCGTGCAGGCGCTCGTGCTGCTCGCCCGCGGCGACGCCGCCAACGACCTTGAGATCCTGGTGCTGCGCCACCAGCTCACCGTCCTTCGCCGCCAGATCCCACGACCCCGGTTCGAGCCCGCCGACCGGGCGCTGCCGGCCGCGGTCAGCCGCATGCTGCCCAGGTCTGGCTGGTCCTGCTTCTTCGTCACCCCGGAGACGCTGCTGCGCTGGCACCGGCGCCTCGTCGCAGGCGCGTGGACCTACCCCGCCTTGGCCAGGGGCGGCCCCAGCTCGACCAAGACGTCCAGCAGCTGATCATCCGGCTGGCCAGGGAGAACCCTCGCTGGGGCTACCAGCGCATCCAAGGTGAGCTGTTCCACCTCGGCGTTCGGGTCTCGGCAACCGCCATCCGCACCACGCTGCACCGCCACGGCCTGGGTCCGGCACCGCGGCGGACCGCTATCACCTGGCGAGCGCTCCTCCGCCAACAGGCTGCGGGAATCCTGGCGTGTGACTTCTTCACCGTCGACACGGTCTGGCTGCGGCGGCTGTATGTGCTCTTCTTCATCGAGCTGGACACCCGGCGGGTCCATCTCGCCGGGGTGACCACCAACCCCAACGGCGGCTGGGTCGCCCCGCAGCCCGCGACCTGCTGCTGGTGTGGAGGAGCAGGGACGACCGGTCCGCTTTGTGCTGCACGATCGGGACGCGCAGTTCACCCGCGGGTTCGACGACGTCGTCGGTTCGCACGGTGCCGAGGTGCTCCTGACACCGGTGCAAGCACCGAATGCGAACGCCTACGCCGCGCGCTGGGTCCGCACCGTCCGTACCGAGTGCCTGGACTGGCTGTTGATCATCGGGCGAGGCCACTTGGAGCTGGTCCTGCGGGTCTACGCCGCCCACGACAACGCCCACCGTCCCACCGGGCGCTCTCTGGAATCGCCGGATCCACCCGCCGATCTGAGCGTCGTCGGCGACAGCCAGCCAAGCAGGGTGCATCGACGCGACCTGCTCGGCGGGCTCCTGCACGAGTACCGACGAGCTGCATGAACGCATTTGCGCACCCTACTGGCACGCTGGTCGTGATGCTGCTTGGCGCCGGATCAGCGGGGTGGTCGGCAAAGGCTGGCATGGCGAGCTGACGCGGTGGGCAGCGGTCGGCCAGCGTAGCCGCGACCGTGACGAGGGCGACCGCAAACGGCCAGCGAGGCCGACAGGTCAGCCCATGAGAAACGGAGTCTGACCGGCGGGCCAGTAGCCCCGTGACATCGGACTTGCCAGCAACCCCGGCTATCAAGGATGTACGGCTACAGGTCCTGAATCGGTCGATCGGTAGGCATTCGATGCTGTCGGCGTGAGCGGCCCTGGGTCGGCCCCCCGCCCAGGGCCGCTCGCTCCTGAGGGCCGGTCGCCGCCTACGAGCTGGCGATCCTGACCAGCCAGGCCTTCGCACCCGCCGCGGTCGGGCACATCGCAGCTACCTCCTCGCAAAGACCTCGTGGCGGACCGCGACCGCGACATCCGGGTTGTCGCTGAACAGCCCGTCGACCCCGAGCTTGTAGAACAGCCGCAGCTCGGCTGGGAAGTCACCGGTCGCCTGCAGGTAGACCGGGCTGGCCGGATTACCCTGGCGAAAGTCCTCGGGCAGGAAGGTGTTCTCCCGACGGAACGTCCACGGGTGGACCAGCAGCCCAGCCCGGTGGGCGTCGCGGACCAGCATGGTTGGCGAGGTGAGCCGGTTCTGCGCGTCGCGGGGCACAATCAGGTTCTTGTTGGGCCCGACCCCGTCGGCGTAGGTGGCGATCTCGGCCAGGCCCGCTGGGGTGGCAAGGTCGGCGTAGGTGCGGGGGTCGCCGGAGACGACGAAGTCGTATGGGCGGCCGGTCGCGTCCAGGAGCTGCACCAGCGGCAGGCGGGTCTTGCGG
>DATHIG010000765.1:0-2753 GCA_035490035.1 Actinomycetes bacterium | reverse complement strand
TGGCGACCAGCTCGGCCCGTGTTGGCATGTCGATGCCGTAGAAGCATGGCCAGCGCACCGGCGGCGAGGTGATCCGGACGTGGAGCTCGCGGGCTCCGGCCTCCCTGAGCATGGCGACGATCGCCTTGGTGGTGTTGCCGCGAACGATCGAGTCGTCGACCACCACCAGGCGCAGCCCGCGGATCGCCTCCCGGAGCGGGTTGAGCTTGATCCGGATGCCGAGCTGGCGCATCGTCTGGCTCGGCTGGATGAAGGTGCGGCCGACGTAGCGGTTCTTCATCAGGCCCTCGCCGAACGGGATGCCGCTGGCCTCGGCGTAGCCAGCGGCCGCGCTCCAGGCCGTGTCGGGCACGGGGATGACCAGGTCGGCCTCGGCCGGCGCCTCGATGGCCAGGGCGGCGCCGAGGGCCCTGCGCACCTGGTGGACGCTCTGCCCGCCGAGGGTCGAGTCGGCCCTGGCCAGGTAGACATGCTCGAAGACGCACAGGCGGGGGTTGGCGGGGGCGAAGCGCCGGGAGCGCAGCCCCTGCTCGTCGATGGCCACGACCTCGCCCGGCTCGACCTCGCGGACCAGGGTGGCGCCGACGATATCGAGGGCGGCCGTCTCGGAGGCGATCACCCAGCCGCCGGGCAGCTTGCCGATGCACAGCGGTCGAACCCCGTGCCGGTCCCTGACCCCGTACAGGGTCCGCTCGTCCAGGATCACCAGCGAGAACGCCCCCTCCAGGCGGGGCATGGTCCGTACGATCGCCTCCTCCAGCGACAGGTCGGCCTCGCGGGCCAGCAGCTCGGCCATCACGTCGGTGTCGCTGGTCGACCGGCCGCCATGCCCGGTCCCGCCGAGGAGCTCGGCCAGGGCCGCGGTGTTGGTGAGATTGCCGTTGTGGGCCAGGGCGATGCCGCCGCCGACGGCGTTGGTCTTGAACGCCGGCTGGGCGTTCTCCCAGCTGGATCCGCCGGTGGTCGAGTAGCGGGTGTGGCCGATGGCCAGGTGGCCCTGGAGCGTGGCCAGCGTCGACTCGTCGAACACCTGGCTGACCAGGCCCATCTCCTTGTAGACGAGCAGGCCATGGCCGTCGGCGACGGCCATGCCGGCCGACTCCTGGCCGCGGTGCTGGAGGGCGTAGAGCCCATAGAACACGAGGTTGGCGACCTGCTCCCCCGGGGCCCAGACCCCGAAGACCCCGCACGCCTCTCGTGGATGGTCGGCGTCGAGCATGATCCTCCTGGCCGAGTGGCCGAGCAGCGGTGGGGAAGCCGCTTGATCGTAGCACCGGACCGCGACGATCCGGCCGATGCGCAAAACGCACCCCTTGCCCGGCTTCCCGACCCGATGGTAAGAATCGCGGGTTGTCAAGGTCCCCGCCCCCGGGGACCTGAACCCTTCGTCCTGGACCAGTCGGTGACGCCCGGAACGCCCGTATTCGCTGCTGAGCAGGGGTGTGCGAGGTAGCAGATGTTTGCAATGCCAAGCGCGCAACGGGTAGATTCCCGTCTGATCCCCCTGTATGACCGAGCCAGCCCGTCCCTTCCCCGGGGCCGTTCTATGAGCAGGAATGCCAGCGCCTTCGGGCCCGCAGACCGCCGGCCGCCGCGGTGACGAGCGTCCATCTGCCTCGAGTTCATCTCCAAGGCCTGGAAGCCGAGGTCAGCACATGATCCGAAACATGCAGATCCGGTCCAAGCTGATCGCGGTCCTGGTCACCCCGCTGGTCGCGCTGACGGTGCTGGCGGCCCTCGGCATCGGCGCCAACGTCGCCCGCGGGGTCCAGGCCGACCGGGTCAACGACGAGGCAGCCTTCGCCGTCAACCTCTCGACGCTGGTCCACGAGCTGCAGCGGGAGCGTGACCTGTCCGCCGGCTGGGTCGGGAGCGGGCGCGATGCCGGCTACGGCGGCGTCGTCGCCCAGCGGGTCAGGGTGAACCAGGCGCTCGCCTCCTTCCGCCAGGACGTCCAGGGCCTCGGCTCCGAGAGGGAGGGCTCGGCGTTCCGGGATCGGGTCGACACCGCCGTGGCCGAGCTCAGCCAGCTCGACCGGCAGCGCGACCAGATCGAGAACGACAACGCCCTGACGGTCCCGCAGACGCTCGAGTACTACTCGGGCATCATCGGCAACCTGCTCGCCGTCAACCTGGAGATCGCCAGCCAGACCGACGACCGGGACCTGATCCGCAACGTCGGCACCTTCGTCTCCCTCGCCCGGCTCAAGGAGGCGACCAGCCTGGAGCGCGGCCGCCTGTACGCGGTCGCCTCGGCCAGGAGATTCGGGCCTGGCGACTTCCGGCAGCTGGCCCCGGTCGTCGGGGCCCAGGAGGCCTGGCGCGCCCAGTTCGAGGCGACGGCAACGCCAGAGCAGCGGGCCTTCCTGGACCGGACCCTCCAGAGCCCCGACATCGGGCGGGTCGACGAGCTGCGCAACAAGGTCCTGACCGGGAACCCGAGCGAGCCGGTCCAGCTGGACGCCAAGCAGTGGTTCACCTACATGACGGCCAAGCTCGACCTGCTCCGCACGGTCGAGAGCCGGCTGGCCGCCGACGTGTCCGCGGCCAGTCAGGACGCCCAGTCCAGTGCCAGCCGGCAGGCCCTGCTCTACACGATCATCCTGACGCTGGTGCTCTGGCTCACGGTGGGGCTGTCGATCTGGATGGCCCGGTCCATGGTCGGGCCGCTGCGGACGCTGACCCGCACGGCCAACGATGTGGCCGACGAGCGCCTGCCGGGGCTGGTCGAGCGGTTGCAGCACACCAAGGAC
>DATHIG010000764.1:0-3396 GCA_035490035.1 Actinomycetes bacterium | reverse complement strand
ATGTACGAGGAGCTACGGGTGCGGGCCCTCACCGGCCTCGGCGCCGAGGAGGCCGAGGCGGCCCCGGCCCGGTCCGGCGCTACTCGCCCGACAGGATAACCGGCTGCAGGCGCGGCTGGCCGCCACTCCGGTCGACGACGTAGACCTGGAGCTGGCGGCGGCCGTCGCCAGCCTTGTACAGGAAGTCGGGGGTGATCACGGCGAACTTGGCCGCCGGTTCGCCGGGGCGTTCGGGGAACAGCCTTGACTCGCCGCCGATCTTGCCGTTGACGGCGACCAGCACGGTGCTGCCGGCGGGCGGCGGCGGTGAGGTCAGCTTGCCCGAGACCAGCGCCGGGATCTTCCCCGACGCCGGCTTGATCTGCCCGTATAACCGGAAGTCGTCGAGGGTGGCGGTGGCCGGTTCGCCGCCGATCGGGCCGACCGACGCCGGGTCGCGATAGACCAGGTCGGCGAAGGAGCCGAAGCGGTACAGGCCGCGCACGCCTTCCGACGCCCGCACCAGGGTGTCGGTCTCGCCGGCCAGCACCACCTTCCAGTTGGAGGGCCCGTCGCGGACCTCCCGGTGGCCGGGGATGTCGTACCACCACTTCTCGGAGCGCTGGCGGGTCGGCGGGCCGGTCTGGGAGACGCCCTCCATCGTCCAGGGCACCTTGATGTCGACCAGGTCGGCGATGGTCGGCAGCAGGTCGACCTGCTCCCAGTTGCGGTCGTCGACCACGCCGTTGTCCTGGCCGGGGGCCTTGATGAACTGCGGCACCCACAGCAGGTCGGGGGCGTTGGTCTTGCCCAGGCTGCGGGGCTTCTCCCCGGGAACCCAGCCCTCGCCGTGGTCGGCCCCCATCACCACCAGCGACTTGTCCCACATGCCCTGCGCCTTGAGCTTGTCCATCACCTGCCCGACCAGCCCGTCGGTGTAGGCGAGCTGCAGCAGGTGCCGCTGGTGGGCCAGCTCGACCACCTGGGCCGGCAGCCGGTCGCTCTTGAAGCCACGCCCGAAGGTCTTGAAGTTGTACTCGTTGCCCGACGGCAGGTAGCGCCAGGGCGCATGCGGCAGCAGCAGGTGCAGGAAATGCATGGTCGGCCGGTCGGTCGCCTTCAGCCCGGCCAGGAAGTCGTTGAAGCGCGACGGCTGGTTGAGCCGGAGCTGGTTGAAGCGGAACTGCGGGTGCAGCGGTTTGCTGTCGGTCGCGGCCTCCTGGGCGGCCGTCTGGTCGACAAACGAGGCCGGGTCGACGGCGGCGTCGTAGGGGGAGACGATCTCCTTGAAGACCCGGGCCGAGTCCCCAAGGACGGCCCGCAGCCCGACCCGGTCGATGTTGCCGGCCGTCGAGCGGCACCGGCTCGGCGGGCAGAGCTGGCTGATCGTCTCGTACACCTTCAGGTCGTAGTACCTGCCGAACAACGTGAGCATGTTGTCGGGGTACTCGGTGTAGGAGGGGGCCTTGACCTTGGCCGGGTAGTTGCCGGTCAGCATCGCCGGCATCGCCCACGGGGTGAACCCGGCCACGCCGGTGGCGTTGCGGTACCAGCTCGACTGGTCGGCGAAGGCGGCGAGGTTCGGGTAGACGCGGCGGTCGATGCGGCCCTTGGAGTCCAGCAGGGAGCTGAGCGGGAACTCGTCGAACAGGATCATCACCAGCGGCGGCTGCTTGCCGCTGGCCACCGCCGGCGCCCGGCCGGAAGCAGGCTCGGCCCTGGCCGGCAGCACCAGCCTGGACGTCGGCGAGACGAGCAGGAAGACCAGGGCGAAGATCAACGGTGCGGGCGCCAGGTAGCGCAGCCACAGCCGCAGCCAGGACTGCCGTGCGTACAGCACCCCGCCGAGCAGGCCGCCGGCCAGGGCGATCGCCACCAGCCGGGGCCCGCGCAGGTCGGTGAGCTTCTTGGCCACCTCGATGGCCAGCAGCACGAACAGCCCGGTGATGGCGGCCAGGTGCAGGAAGCGCCTGACCGTCTCGCTGGCCAGCCCGACCAGCACCTCGACGGCCCAGATGCCGAGCGCCGGCAGCAGCGTCACGCCGGCCACCAGCAGCACGATGTCGAGCCGGTCGGCCCGGCGGAACAGGAAGAAGTCAGGGCTCTTGCCGGTGACGTCGAGCAGCGGCTGGGCGATAGCGAAGCCGGTCAGCGCGAACAGCTCGACCAGCGCCCACAGCTGGGCCCTGGCCAGCCAGCCGCGGCGCAGGTCGGTCTGGTCCGGGCCGGCCCCCGGAGCGCCCGCCTGCACCTCGTCGATGTCGCTGGCCACGCGCTCGCTCCCTCAGCTCACCGTCAACGGCCGCAACCGGATCCGGCCGCCCGAGGATTCGACCACGAACAGCTCCAGCCGGTTGTCGCCCTTCTTGAACAGGGTATCGAGGGCCATCGCGGAGAACTTGTCGGGCGGCCCGACCGGCTGGCTGCCCCGCGCGTCCCGCCGCTCCCTGAACGTCTCCGACACCCCGGCGATGACCCCGTTGACGGCCACCGCCACCGCCGGCCGGGCCGACACGCCGGCGGCCAGGCTGACCTGCCCGGTGACCTGGGCCGGCACCAGGCCGCTGCCCGGGTCGACCCGGCGGTAGTCGGCCCGCTGCTCGACCTTGGCGGTGCCGGCGGCCGTCGGGTCGACCCCGACCTGGCCAGGGCGCTTGCCGACCAGGTCGGCGAAGCGGCCGGACTGGAACCAGCCCTCGTAGCCGTCACCGGGCCGGATCAGCTGGTCGGTGATCCCCGCAAAGGCCTTGGCCATGTTCTCCGGGCCGGGGAACTCCTGCCGCTCACCGGGCCGGGAGAAGAACCATTTCTCGGTGCGGGCCCGGAGCTCCTCGGCGCCGGCCTGGGAGACCCCGTCCAGCCTCCACGGCACCTTGATGCCGAGCAGGTCGGCCAGGGTCGGCACCAGGTCGACGTGCTCCCAGTTGCGGTCGGTGGACTGGCCCTCCTGCTGGCCCGGCTGCTTGATGAACAGCGGCACCCACAGGACCTGGTCGACGTTGCCGGGCGTTGCCACCCGCCGGCCGAACTCGTTGGGCTTGAAGCTCATGCCGTGGTCGGCGGTGACCACCAGCAGGGTGTCGTCGTACATGCCCTGCTCCTGCAGCCGCCGGATGATCTGCCCGATCAGCCGGTCGGTCTCGCCGGTCTGCATCAGGTGGCGCTGCCGTGACAGCTGGGGCGGCCAGGGCTCGCTGGTCCAGCCGTTGGCGTTGCGGCCGTCGCCGCGGTCGGTGTACTTCCGGCCGTCGGGCAGGTAGTGCCAGGGCTGGTGGGGGAGCAGCAGGTGCAGGAAGTAGAAGCTCGGCTTGTCGGAGCCCTCGATGGAGGCGACGAAGTTGCGGTACTGGCGCGGCTCGTTGCCCTCGTCGATCTCCTTCAGGATCGGCGAGACCGGCCCGTTGCCCGGCTTGGCCG
>DATHIG010000763.1:0-5877 GCA_035490035.1 Actinomycetes bacterium | reverse complement strand
CGTCCGGGATCGCCGCCGGGATCTCGGTGGTGCTGGCCGCCTGCGCCTTCGTGCTCGAGTACGCGCTCGGCGGCACCGGCGGCGTCTCGGTCGGCACGGTGCTCGCGGCCATGGGCGGCGTCCACGCCCTGATCGGCATCGGCGAGGGCGTCATCACCGCCCTCACCGTCGGCGTGGTCCTCGGCGTCCGTCCCGACCTGGTCCACGGGGCCGCGCATCTCCAGGGCCCCCCGCTGGTGCTCGAGGGCGAGCCGGCCAGGCCGTCGGGAGGGTGAGCTGATCGATGCGTCTCTCGAGCCTGCGCATGTTCCTGGTCGGCGGACTGCTGGTGGCCGTCGGGCTGGCCCTGCTGGTCAGCGGCTTCGCCTCCAGCTCGCCCGACGGGCTGGAGAAGGTGGCGCAGGACAAGGGATTCCTGGAGACGGCACGCGACCACGTGCTCGCCGACGGCCCGCTGGCCGGCTACCAGGTCGCGGGTGTCGACAACCAGCGGCTCAGCACCGGGATCTCGGGGCTGATCGGGGTGTTGATCACCTTCGGCCTCGGAATGGCGTTGTTCGCGCTGGTGAAGGGCTTGCGGTCTCGAGGCAACGACTCGGAGCCCACCCGGGCGCCCTGACCGTGGGCGCCGGTCACAGCCACCCGCTCTACCTCAACGGGACGAGCGTGCTCCACCGTGCCCGGCCCCAGTGCAAGGTCGCCGCCGGCCTGCTGTTCGTGCTGGCCGTGGTGGCCACGCCGCGCGAGGCGATCTGGGCCTACGGGCTCTACGGGCTGCTGCTCGTCGGGCTGGCCAGGCTCGGCCGGGTGCCGCTGCCGTTCCTGGCCAGGCGGCTGGTCATCGAGCTCCCGTTCCTGCTGTTCGCGCTGTTCCTGCCGCTGGTCGGGCAGGGCGAGCGGGTCGAGGTCATCGGGGTGCCGCTGGCCCGGGAAGGGC
The DNA here is from genome assembly GCA_035490035.1 of Actinomycetes bacterium. Classification (GTDB taxonomy): domain Bacteria; phylum Actinomycetota; class CALGFH01; order CALGFH01; family CALGFH01; genus CALGFH01. Next base: position 4,940 of record DATHIG010000763.1, on the reverse strand, counting down.
TGTGGGCCGCCTGGAACATCGTGGTCAAGGGCACGCTGGGGGTGGCAGCCTCGGTGATCGTGGCCGCCACCACGCCAGTGCCCGAGCTGCTCCAGGGGCTGGAGCGGCTCCGGCTGCCGAGGGCGTTCACCACCATCGCCGGGTTCATGGTCCGCTACGCCGACGTGATCGCCGACGAGGTCAGGCGCATGCGCATCGCCCGCATCTCCCGCGGCCACGACCCGCGCTGGATCTGGCAGGCCAGGGCCGTCGCCGCAGCCGCCGGGACGCTGTTCATCCGCTCCTACGAGCGCGGTGAGCGCGTCTACCTGGCCATGGTGTCGCGCGGCTACGCCGGCTCGATGCCCGTGCTCCACGAGCTGGCCGCGAGCCGGCGGCAGTGGCTTGCCGCCATGGCCGTCCCCGCCGCCGCCGCCCTGGTCGCCGCCACCGCCTGGGGCATCCGCCCATGAGCGGGATCCACCGGGTGGATGGGCTCGAGCCCCACGGGCCGCCTGCCCTCGAGGTCGACGGGATCGCGTTCGCCTACCCGGACGGGCACCAGGCGCTGTTCGGGGTGAGCTTCCGGGTCGAGAAGGGGGAGCGGGTGGCCCTGCTCGGCCCCAACGGGGCCGGCAAGACCACGCTGGTGCTCCAGCTCAACGGCGTGCTCCTGGCGGGGGCGGGCCGGGTCGTGGTGGCCGGCCTGCCGGTGGCCTCCGAGCATCTCAAGGAGATCAGGCGCCGGGTCGGGATCGTCTTCCAGGACCCCGACGACCAGCTGTTCATGCCGACGGTGGCCGAGGATGTGGCCTTCGGCCCGGCCAACCTCGGCCTGCGCGGGGCCGAGCTGGAGACCCGGGTCAAGGGCGCCCTGGCCGCGGTGGGCATGGAGGGCCATGCCGGCCGGCCGCCCCACCACCTGTCGTTCGGGCAACGGCGCCGGGTGGCGGTGGCCACCGTGCTGGCCATGGAGCCGGAGATCCTGGTCCTGGACGAGCCGTCCTCCAACCTGGACCCGGCCAGCCGCCGCGAGCTGGCCGAGATCGTCACCGGGCTCGACATCACCATCCTGATGGTCACCCACGACCTGCCCTACGCCCTCCAGCTCTGCCCTCGGGCCCTGATCATGAACGGCGGCACCATCACCGCCGACGGACCAACCGCCCAGCTGCTGGCCGACACCGACCTGCTCGCCGCCAACCGCCTGGAGCTGCCCTACGGGTTCGACCCCGCGGTGCTTGATCGCGGCTGACGCTGGACGGGCTCACCACCCGTCGGGGCCTCCCCGGCGGACGGTGCCCGTCGGGTCTACCTGGCGGACGGTGGACGGCTCAGGACCCGTCTTCTCCTCCTCGGCGGACGGTGGACGGGCTCACGACGCCGTCGGGGCCTCCTCGGCGGGCGCCGCCTCGACCATCGGGAAGTGGCTCGCCATCCAGGCTCGCCAGGCCGGCTCGTCCCTGGCGGCCACCTCCGCGGCCTGGTCGCCGAACAGGTAGGCGTAGAAGCTCGCGTAGACGTGCTCGCCCCCGCTGGTCTCGGCGACCACGAAGGCGACGCCCGGCGCCGGCTGGTCGACGAGCAGGGTGAGCATGCCGTCGGTGGCCCGCTCGACCACCCCGGCCAGCGGCGGAGCGTCGTCGGCGGTCGCCGTCACCCGCTCGCCCTCCCTGGCTCCGGACTCCAGGCCGAGCGCGGCCTCCATGGCGTCGAACGCCGTGGCCACCGGCCCGGTGGACATGCCGTTGACGAGGATCGACGAGCAACGCTGGCCGGGGAAATGGGTGAGGTACAGGCGCAGGTTGTACAGGAACAGCCGCCAGCCGGCCTCGGTGGCGTCGAGCTCCGCGTCCCATTCGGAGCCGCCGCCGAAGCCGCTGTTGACCAGGCGGACCACGCAGGTGGCGCCGTCGCGGGCCTCGACCAGCCATTCGCAGGCGAAGGCCGGCCGGCCCTCGTTCTCCACCACGCCAACGAAGCGGTGGGGAGGGTCCCAGGCCGTGATCCGGCCGCGATCGGTCCCGAAGCCGGTCCCGAAGTCGAGCTCGATGGCGCCGCCCTCGCGCCCGTCGACCTTGGCGGGGACGAACCAGGCGGTGATGCCGGGCCCGGTGGCGATCGCCTCCCAGACCTGCTCGGGGGTGCCTGGGACCTCGGTCTCGAGGCGGATCGACCTGGGCCCGGCGGTGTCGTCGTTCCTGGTGCTCATCGTGCCTCCTCGGCATCGGGTCGGGCGGGTGCGGGCAACGGGTGGGCCACCACCACCAGGCGGTGGAGGCGTCCGGCGGGTGCGTCGGCGGCGTGGTAGCGGGACACGATAGCGGTGACGGCGGCGGCGAGGTCGCTGGTGAAGGCGGCCCGCTCGGCGGCCGAGCGGAAGCGGATCTCGGTGTCGAGAGCCAGCGTCGGCAGCCGCCTGCCCGCCTGGTCGGCTCGGCGAGCCAGGTCGCCGACCTCCCGCACCACCCGCGCGGCCAGGGCGATCAGGTAGCGGGCCGAGAGACGGTCGGAGGCCCGGCCCGGGTCGCTGGCCGCCTGGCCGAGCGCGGCCGGTGAGACGACGTAGGAGGCGGCGGTGGCGACCAGCATCCGCTCGGTCAGGCCGCCCCAGCGGCGCTGCCCGACCTCACGGACCAGGCCATGGGCCTCCAGCGTCCGCAGGTGGTAGTTGACCTTCTGGCGGGGGAGGTCAACGCGTGCGGCCAGCGTGGACGCCGACGCCGGCTGGGCCAGCTCGGCCAGCAGCCGGGCCCGGACGGCGTCAAGGGCCACCACCGCGGCCGCCGGGTCGTCGATCACCTCAACGTCGAGCATGCAGGTACTTCATCATTGACAATTTTTCTTGTCAAGGGGTCCCGCCGTGCGCCGCTTGTCCGCGTATGCTTGAGCGATGCAGTGGCGCGGGCTGGCCCGTCGGCTCCCGCTCGCCGGCGCAGCGGTCGCCGGGGCGGTGGTCGGGCACGCGCTCGCCTACGCCCTGGCCGTTCCCGAGCCGGGCCGGCGATTGGCCGTGCTGGCGAGCAGCGGTCACGCCTACTGGTCGGCGGCGATCGCGGCCGCCATCGTGCTCGGCCTGGTGTCGCTCGGCGCCACCCTGGCCCGCCACTTCCGGGCCGGCCTGCGTCCGGCACGACGCCCTGCCGGCGAGCCCCTCGGCCGCCTGGCCGGGCGTCTCGCCCTCCTCCAGGTCACCATCTACCTGGTCCAGGAGCTGATCGAGCGGGCCGCCGCCGGGGTCCCGCTCGGCGGCTCGGTGCACGGCCGGCTGCTGCTCACCGGCGTCGCCGTCCAGCTCCTGGTCGCCGCCTTCCTGGCCGTTGGGCTGGCCTGGGCCGGCCGGGTCGCGGAGGTCGCCGGCCGTGCCCTGCGCCGCCATCGCCTGCAGCGCCCGGACGCCCGCCCCGCCCACCTCCGCCCCACCCGCTGGGTCCGCCCCGCCCGCCTCCTCGCCGCCGGTCTCGGCGGCCGGGCGCCGCCGGGGTTCCGGGTCATCTGAGGTCGCTGGAGACTGCATCACCGCAGTCCCTGATCCATGTGGGGGAGCTCCGGCTCCCGCCACCGCCACTCAAGAGCGCCTGCGCGATAGGTAAGGGGAGCTATTCGTGAACAAGAGAACCGGGGTGGCTGCCGTGTTGGTGGCCGCCCTGCTGGTGCCGGTGCTGGCGGTGCCGGCCCTCGCCCACGGCGAGAAGAAGGTCGCCAACTACACGTTCGTGGTCGGGTTCGGCACCGAGCCGGCCTACGCCGGGACCGTGAACAGCGTCCAGCTCATAGTGACCAACAACGGCAAGCCGGTGACCGACATCAAGGATGGCCTCAAGGTGGCCGTGTCCACCGGCGACGCCGAGGCCAAGGAGATGGCCCTGGAGCCCCATTTCGGCCAAGGCTGGGGTGAGCAGGGCGACTACCGTGCCTTCTTCATCCCGACCACGCCGGGCGCGTACACCTTCCATTTCACGGGCGCCATCCACGGCAAGAAGATCGACAAGCGCTTCACCTCGGTCAAGGACGGCTTCGACGAGGTCGACGACCCGGCCCAGGTCCAGTACCCGGCCGTGGAGCCGACCGGCTCGCAGCTCACCGGCCGGCTCGACCGTGAGACGGCCCGCCTCAACGCCGCCCTGGCCGCCGGCCGTGAGCAGGCCAGCGACGACGTGGCCGGCGCCCGCCGGCTGGCCACGATCGGCCTGGTCGTGGGGGCCCTCGGCCTGCTCGCGGCGGTCGCCCTTGGCGCGCTGGCGCTGCGCCGGAGGAGCTGACGGCGGTGCGGCGCCCGATCCGAGGGCTTCGCCACGGGAGGCGGCTGGCCGTGGCCGCCGCCCTGGCCGGCCTCTGGCTGGTCTCGAGCGGGCCGCCGGCAGGCGCGCATGCGCTGCTGCGCGAGTCCGACCCTGCCGGTGGCACCTCCCTCGATCGGGCGCCCCGCCAGGTCGTGCTCACCTTCACCGAGCGGCCGGAGCAGGGCCTTTCCAGCATCCGGGTGTTCGACATCGGTGGCCGCCAGGTGGGCCGCGGCAATCCGGCGCCGGTCGCCGGTGCGCCGCTGCGGCTCGCGCTGCCGCTCGGCGACCTGCCCGACGGCACCTACACGGTGAGCTGGCGGGTCGTCTCCAAGGACGACGGCCACGTCACCGTCGGGTCGTTCGCGTTCGGGGTCGGTGTCCCGGCGCCGGCGGCAACCGAAGCGGCCAGGGCGGCGCCGGAGGGGGCGTCGCCGTCGCCGTCGCCGCTGGCGACGGCCGCGCGCCTGGCCCTGTACAGCGGGCTGATGCTCCTGGTCGGGGTGGCCGTCACCGGGCTGGCGGTGTTCGACCGGGTCCTCCCGGAGGGCGCAAGGACCCTGCTGGCCGCGGCGGCGCTGCTCGCGGTGGCCGGCGGCGCGGCCAGGTTCCTCGCCGAGCGGGCGAGGATCGACGCGCCGCTCGGCACGCTGCTCGCCTCCTCGACCGGCCAGGGGC
>DATHIG010000762.1:0-4901 GCA_035490035.1 Actinomycetes bacterium | reverse complement strand
CCGCCACACCCGCAACCGCGCCATGGCCGCCGGCGCCACCGGCTTCGTCCCCAAGCCCTTCACCGACGCCGAGCTCCGCACCGAGGTCGCCACCATCCTCCAACGCCGCCCCACCCTGGTCGACCACCCCGCGTGATCGTCGTTCCGACCCCCCTGACCACGGCACAGGCGCCTTTGGGTAGCGGTGGCGGGAGCCGGAGCTCCCCCACATGGATCGAGGACTGCAGCAAGGAGGCCGCCCAGAGCGGGTGTGGCACGCCGGCTACGCAAACCGGAGGTCGCCGGTGTCGTTGTCCTCGACGGGGCGGGCGCAGGTTGGGCAGTACCAGCGGGCTTCCACGGGGGTGCCGCAGGTGAGGTGGCGGAGGCCTTCGGGGTCGGGGGAACCGGACCGGTCGGCGCCCCACTGGGCGAGGAGGCGCAGCGCGCCGGCCAGCTCGCGGCCGGAGGCGGTCAGCTCGTAGGCGAACCGGGGCGGGTGCCGGGAGTACGGCTGGCTGACCAGGACCATCTCCCGTTCCAGGTGCTTGAGGCGCTGGGAGAGGACGTTGGGGGCGATGCCGGGCAGGGCCTCCAGCAGCTGGTTGAAGCGGCGCGGGCCGTCCAGCAGCGCCTGGACGAGCAGCAACGTCCAGCGGTCGCCGACCCGGGCGACGGCCTCGTCCAGTGGTGAGATGGTGGAGCGCTCGGTCATGGCGCCATGGTAGGCCAGAGTGCCGGTCGGGTATCGGCGTCGCGTGCGTCGACGGCAGCCCGTTGGCATGCCCGGCATGCGCCGGGCGTGCTCGACCGCTGCTCTCCGTGTGTGGTTGCGTGTCCCTGTCTTCGCTAGTAACTTGCAAGCTACAAGTTAGTAGCGGGAGAGGAGTCGCGCCATGAGCGTGCTGGACGAGCTGGAGGAGGCCGTCGGTCAGGTGGCCGAACGGGTGGGGCCGTCGGTGGTCGGCATCGGCCGGGGCCGCGGCCGGGGGTCTGGGGTGGTGCTGGCCGACGGCCTGGTTGCCACCAACGCCCACAACATCCGGGGCGAGGAGACGACCGTGGTGTTCGCCGGCGACCGCAGCGCCGTCGGGCGGGTGGCCGGGGTCGACGTCGACGCCGACCTGGCCGTGATCGCCGTCGACACCGGCGGGGCCCCGGCGGTCGCCTGGGCCGATGACGCCGAGGCCAGGGTCGGGGCGGCGGTGTTCGCCCTGGCCAACCCTGGCGGGCAGCTCCGGGTCACCTTCGGGCTGGTCTCGGCGGTGGGGCGCGCCTTCCGCGGGCCCAGGGGCCGCAGGATCGCCGGCAGCATCGAGCACACCGCTCCCCTGCCGAGGGGGGCATCCGGCGGTCCGGTGGTCGACAGCGCCGGCCGGCTGCTCGGCATCGACACCAACCGGCTGGGTGACGGCTTCTACCTGGCCCTGCCCGCCGACGGCGAGCTGCGCCGGCGACTGGACGCGCTCGGCCGCGGCGACGCGCCGGCCAGGCCCCGGCTCGGGATCGGCATCGCCCCGGCCCGGGTGGCCAGGCAGCTGCGCCGTGCCGTCGGCCTGCCCGAGCGGGACGGGCTGCTGGTGCGGGTGGTCGAGGAGAGCGGCCCGGCCGACCGGTCCGGGCTCCGCACCGGTGACCTGGTGATCGAGGCCGGCGGCCGGACGGTCACCGACCCCGACCAGCTCTACGAGGTGCTCGACCAGGTCGGCGAGGACCAGAGCCTCGCCCTCCGGGTGGTCAGGGGCACCGACGAGCTGACCGTGACGGTCAGCTTCGGTGAGGCCGGCGCCGAGCGGGTCGGCGACGCTTAGGGGCATGGCTGACGGCGGTCGCCTGGGCCTATGGCCGGGTGATCGCCGTCAGCGGCGTCCCCGGGCGCGGGTGGCGGCGACCAGGGCGGCGGTGGCCAGGCCGGCTCCGGCGGCGGCCATGGCCAGCATGCGCGGACGGTCGTGGTCGGCCAGGGCCTGGCGGGCGGCCAGGTCGCCGCAGGCGCCGTGGACGCCGGCGCCGGGCGGCACGCTCGCCCCGCCCAGGTAGAGGCCTTTGACCGGAGTGCCCCAGCGCCACCAGGACGGTCCCGGGCGGAACAGGATCTGCTGGTCGACCGCGAACGAGCCGGCCTGGATGTCACCGCCGGCCAGGCTGGCGTCGGCCGCCTCGAGGTCGGCCGGAGTCCAGGCCTTTCGGGCCAGGACGCGGTCGCGGAAGCCCGGAGCGTGGGCCTCGATGCCCTGCTCGACCCGGTCCAGGAACGACTCGGTCGAACGGTCCCAGCCGGGCTTGGCACGCGGCCGGCCCGCGTCGCCCGTCGGCTCGGCGGGGACGTGGGCGTAGCCCCACAGGGTGTGCTTGCCGGCCGGGGCGCGGGACGGATCGGCCAGCGACTGCTGGCCGAGGATCAGGGTGGGCTTGGCCGGTAGCAGGCCGTGGCCGGCCTCCCAGGCGGAACGGCTCATCTCGAGGACGGTGTTGCCGACGTGGACCACGGCGGCCCGCCGGCACTCGTCGGCCGCCCACGGCACCTGGCCGTCCAGGGCCCAGTCGACCTTGAAGGTGCCCAGCCCCGGCCGGAAGTTGCGGATCTCGGCCAGAGCGCGCGGCGGGAACGACTCCGGACCGGCCAGACGAACCAGCGCGCCGACGTCAAGGGCGCAGATCACCGCCCGGCGCGCGCTGACCGGTTCGCCCCCGGCCTCGACGGCCACCGCCCGGCCGCCCTCGACCACGATCCGCCCGACCCGGCGGCCGGTCGCGATCTCCACCCCGTCCTGGCGCGCCTTGGCGACCAGGGCGGCGGTGATCATGCCCGTGCCCCCCTCGACCACCGGCATGCCGAAGCGCTGGCCGAGCATGGACAGCAGCAGGGCGTAGATGCCGGTCCCCGGCATCTCGGGCTCCAGGTCGGCGTGCATGGCCGGGCCGGTGATGAACGCCTTGGCCTGCTCGGACTCGAAGCGGTCGGCGATGGCGCTCACGCCCTGGACGACCATCCGGGCGAACTCGAGGCCCCCGGCCAGCCGGAGGCGGCCGGCCACCCTGGCCAGCTCCTCGAACGGCCAGCGCTGCATCTGGGCTCGGAGGAACGGCTTCATCACCTCGCCGAACGCCTCGTCCAGGCCGAACCAGACCGCGCCGTCGCCAAGGTGGACCTTGTCGATCGAGGCGGCCGTCTCGACCGCCGAGCGGCCCAGCGCGATCGCCTGGTTGCCAGGGAACGGATGGGCCGCCGGCAGTTGCGCGTGGACGAAGCGCAGGCCATACGGGGCCAGGTCGCGCCCGATGATCGAGGGGGACGGCGCGACCAGGGGGAAGAAGGCGGCCCCGAAGTCGTGCTTGAATCCCGGCAGGGTGCTCTCCAGCGTCCTGGCCGCCCCGCCGAGGTCGTGGTTGGCCTCCAGCAGGCACACCGACCACCCGGCCTCGGCCAGGCGGATGGCGGCGGCCAGCCCGTTGGAGCCACCGCCGCAGACGATCGCGTCGTAGTCGGCCATCGACCCGAGCCTACTCCGGTCGGCCACGGCGAGGCGCCCGAGCCGTCGCTACACTCCAGGATGACGGGCGGTTTCGCCCGGCACGGCTCAGAAGGGAACCGTCTCACATGGTCACGCGCGACCAGGTCATCGAAGCTCTCGGGCAGGTGATGGACCCCGAGATCCACCGGCCGATCACCGACCTCGACATGGTCAAGGACGTCTCCATCGGCCCGGGCGGCCTCGTCACCGTCGAGGTCCTGCTCACCGTCGCCGGCTGCCCGCTCAAGGACCGCATCACCAAGGACGTGACCGCGGCCGTGTCCCCCCTTCCCGACGTCACCGGGGTCAAGGTCGACCTCGGGGTGATGACCGAGGACCAGCGCCAGGCGATGGTCACCCGGCTGCGCGGTCCAGGGGCCCAGGAGCAGAAGAAGATCACCTTCTGGGGCGACGACTCGACCACCCGGGTGCTGGCCGTCGCCTCGGGCAAGGGCGGCGTCGGCAAGTCCTCGGTGACCGTGAACCTGGCCGCCGGCCTGGCCGCCCAGGGGCATCGGGTGGCGGTGATCGACTGCGACATCTACGGCTTCTCGGTCCCGCGCATGCTGGGCGCGACCGGCCAGCCGGTCGGCTTCAACGGCATGATCATGCCCCTGGAGGCGCACGGGGTGCGGGTCATCTCGATCGGGTTCTTCCTGCCCCCCGGCAAGCCGGTGGCGTGGCGGGGGCCGATGCTGCACCGGGCCATCCAGCAGTTCCTCACCGACGTCTACTGGGGCGATCTCGACTATGTGCTCGCCGACCTGCCCCCTGGCACCGGCGACGTCGCCATCTCGCTGGCCCAGATGCTCCCTGGGGCGGAGATGCTGCTGGTCACCACCCCCCAGGAGGCGGCCGAGCGGGTGGCGGTGCTGGCCGGCAACTTCGCCCAGCAGCACGGGATGAAGGTCACCGGCGTGATCGAGAACATGAGCTACTTCATCTGCCCGTCGTGCGAGGAGCGCCACCACATCTTCGGCAGCGGCGGAGGCGAGACGCTGGCCCGCGAGCTCGGCACCACCCTGCTCGGCCAGATCCCGATCGATCTGCGGCTGCGCGAGGGCGCCGACGCCGGCAAGCCGCTGGTCGTCTCCGACCCCGATGCCCCGGCCAGCCAGGCCCTGCTCGAGATCGCGGCCGCCGTGCCGCCCCTGCCCCGCTCGCTGGTCGGCAAGCGCCTCACCCTGCTGACCTGACCGACCGGCGATCTTGCCGGTCGGAATCGGTCAATCGTCGGCCGAAGGCCGACTCCAAGCCTCTGTCAGGTGGCGTCGGGGTCGACCGGGGGCGGGCCGGTGTCGCCACCCCGGTGATCCACCGGGGCGCCCGTTCGGAGTTCCTCGGGCCCCTCCTGCGGCCGGGGTTCCCCGGATCCCTCCTGCGGCAGCGGTTCCCCGGATCCCTCCT
>DATHIG010000761.1:0-8452 GCA_035490035.1 Actinomycetes bacterium | reverse complement strand
CCACAGCGGGGTGCCGTAGTGGACGAGGTCGACGATGCCCTCCAGGCCCAGCTCGTCCAGCCGGTCGACCACCCGGTCGGCCCAGTCCCAGACGAACCGTCCGGGTGCCGGGTTCAGGCGGTACCAGGGGAAGCCGTAGCGGATCGCGGTGGCGCCGGCGTCGGCGGCCAGGCCGAGGTCCGCAGACCAGAACCGGTAGTGCTGGGTCAGCTCGTACTCGTCGAGGGCCCGGTGGCCGGGGAAGGCATGCGGTACGAAGGTGTCCTCGATCCCGACCGCGAACCGGAAGCCGCTCTTCACCACGGCAGCAACGAGGCCCAGGGCTCAGGCGGCGGGCACGGGGGCCGGGTCGGTCGAGGTGCGGCCGTACAGGGTGGTGCGCTGCTCCAGGCGGCGGCCGAGAGGCTCGACGATCGACCGGAACTCCGCCGCCTCCATGAGCTGGCCGTGGCTGGCCCCGGCGGCGCGGCTGATGTTCTCGTCCATCAGCGTTCCCCCGAGGTCGTTGACCCCCGCCAGCAACGCCTGGCGGACCCCGTCGGCGCCCATCTTCACCCAGGAGACCTGGATGTTGTCGATCAGGCCGTGGTAGGCGATCCGTCCGACGGCGTGGATCAGCACCGCCTCGCGGAAGGTGGGGCCGGGACGGGACTGGCGCTTGCGGTACATGGGGGCTGCCATGTGCACGAACGGCAGCGGCACGAACTCGGTGAAGCCGCCCGTGGAGGCCTGCAGGTCGCGGGTCCGCAGCAGGTGGCGGGCCCAGCTCCTTGGCGACTCGACGTGGCCGAACATGATGGTGATGTTGGAGCGCAGCCCCACCGAGTGGGCCACCCGGTGGACCTCGAGCCACTCGTCGGTGGTCACCTTGTCGGGGCAGATGATCGCCCGGACCTCGTCGTCGAGGATCTCGGCGGCGGTGCCGGGCAGGCTGGCCAGCCCGGCCGCCTTGAGGCGCAGCAGGTAGTCGCGGAGCGGCTCGCCGAGCCGGCGGGCGCCCTCATGGACCTCGAGGGCGGTGAAGCCGTGGATGTGCATGCCGGGGACCGCCTGGTGCACGGCCGTGGCGACGTGGATGTAATAGTCGCCGTCGAAGCTCGGGTGGATGCCGCCCTGGAGGGTGACCTCGGTGGCGCCGCGGGCGTCGGCCTCGACCACGCGATGGGCCACCTCGTCGAGGCCGAGCAGGTAGGGGGCGCCGCGCAGGTTGAGGCTGGCCGGGCCCTTGGAGAAGGCGCAGAAGCGGCACCGGAAGGTGCACACGTTGGTGTAGTTGATGTTGCGGTTGCGGACGAAGGTGACCACCTCCCCGACCGCCTGGCGGCGCAGCTGGTCGGCGACCTCGGCCACCGCCCGGACCTCCGGCCCCCTGGCCGCGAACAGGGCGACCAGCTCCTCCTCCCCGGCCTGCTGCCCGGCCACCACCCCGGCCAGCACCTCCATCACCCGGCCCCCGGTCCGCGGGGTCGGGAAGCTGGCGGGGTCGACCGGGTCAATCAGGGTCGGGGGTGGCGTAGGGTCGCCGGCGGCCCAGCGGTCGTCACGGCCGAGGCCCTCGGCGTCGGAACGGTCCAGCACCGGGAAGCGCAGGTCCGGGTCGAGCCAGCGCGCCGGTTCCTGCGCGAACTCCGGGTAGATGGTGAGCCTCGGGGCCAGGGTCATGCCGGCGGCCTCGGTCACCGCGCGCAGGCGCTCCAGCGCCGGCCAGGGCGCCTCGGGGTTGACGTGGTCGGCGGTGACCGGGCTGACCCCGCCCCAGTCGTCGATCCCGGCCGCCAGCAGCACCCCGAAGTCCTCGGTGAGGTTGGGCGGGGCCTGGAGGTGGATGACAGGGTCGAGCAGGACCCGGGCGGCCGCGACCGTCCACAGGTAGTCCTCGAGGGACGGCGGCGCCGCGCCGGCCATGGCCGTTCCCGGCTTGGGGAGGAAGTTCTGGACGATCACCTCCTGGACGTGCCCGTGGCGGTCGTTGGCGGCCTGGATGGCGGCCAGCGCCTCCAGCCGCTCGGCCCGGGTCTCGCCGATCCCGACCAGGATCCCTGTGGTGAACGGGATGGCCAGCTCCCCGGCGGCCTCGAGGGTTGCCAGCCGGCGGGCCGGCAGCTTGGTCTGGCAGCGGGCGTGGGGGCCGCCCGGCTGGTGCAGCCGCTCCGACAGGGACTCCAGCATCATGCCCTGGCTGGCGCTGACGGGGCGCAGGGCGGCCAGCTCGTCGGGGCGCAGGGCGCCGGCGTTGGCGTGGGGCAGCAGGCCGGTCTCGGTCAGCACCAGCCGGCCCGCCTCGGCCAGGTAGTCGACCGTCGAGGCGTGGCCGAGGCCGGCCAGGGCCTCGCGGGCCAACGGGTAGCGCTCCTCTGGCCGCTCCCCGAGGGTGAACAGGGCCTCGTGGCAGCCGGCCGCCGCGCCGGCCCGGGCAATCTCCAGCACCTGCTCGGGGCCGAGGTAGGGCGAGGATCCCAGCCGGGCCGGGGGCTTGGCGAAGGTGCAGTAGCCGCAGTGGTCGCGGCAGAGCATGGTGAGCGGGATGAAGACCTTGGGCGAGTAGGTGACGCGGGTCCCGTGGTGGCGGTCGCGGATGCGGCGGGCCTCGACCAGCAGCTCGTCGAGGGGCGTGGCCGGGGAGATATCCATAGATGGCAGCGTCGGCCGCTTACTTCAGAAAGTCAAGTGAGCTTCGGCAAGGTGGTACCGTCAGCCCGTGCCCAAGCTCTACCCACTGCCCGGGCCGGTGGCCCGCTCGCTCGAGGTCGTCGGCGACCGCTGGACCCTGCTGGTGGTCCGCGAGCTGCTGCTCGGCGGGCGGCGCTGGGCCGAGCTGGAGCGGGCCCTGCCCGGCATCCCCTCCAACCTGCTCGCCGAGCGCCTGCGCCTGCTCGAGGAGGAGGGCGTCGTGCAACGGGCCGCGGCCGGCCGCGCCTACCGCCTGACCGACAAGGGACGCGACCTCGCCCCGGTCCTGGCCAGCCTGGCCGCCTGGGGGATGCGGCACTGCGGGGAGCCGTCGTCGGCGCTGGCCACCCACGCCGGCTGCGGCGGCCGGGTGCTGATGAAGTCCAGCTGCAGCCGCTGCGGGGCCACCGTCCGGCCCGAGTCGCTCGACGTCCGCGGTCTTCGCTGACCGGCGCCCCGGCGGGGCCGGCGGAGCTCAGCCCAGCGCGACCGGGACGGCGCCCCCGGCGACCGCGGCCACGATGGCGGCCGCGCCCACGATCTGCGCCCCCGGCACCAGGTCGTCTTCGGTGATGCCGCGGGGCGTGGTGCAGGCGCTGCAGCCCCAGACCTCGCCGCCGGCCTCCACCAAGCCGGCCAGCAGCTCGGCCAGCCTGGGGAAGCCGTCCTGCTCGACCTGGTCGGCGTAGCCTCGCTTGCACAGCCAGGCGCCCTCGATGGTGAGCAGCACCACCACCTCCTGCCCTGAGGCGGCGGCCACGTTGGCGGCGATGAACGGCACGATCGCCCGCTCCGGGTCGTCCAGCCCGTTGGTGCAGTGGAACAGCATCTTCGCCAAGGTCGCCTCCTCGGTCGCCACCGGTTGTACGGCAGACTAGCCTCCGGCAGCCGACGACGAGGAGGGGCCGTGGCACGGACGCGCATGGTGGTGGTCGGAGGCGACGCGGCCGGGATGAGCGCCGCCTCGCAGGCCCGCAGGCGACGCGGCCCTGACGACTTGGAGATTGTCGCCTTCGAGCGGGGCCGGCATACCTCGTACTCGGCCTGCGGGACTCCCTATTTCGCCGGCGGTGTGGTCAAGGACTGGCGCGACCTGGTCGCCCGGACCCCCGAGCAGTTCGCCGAGCAGGACATCGACGCCCGCACCGGGCACCAGGTCGAGGCGATCGACCTGGAGGCGCGGCGGGCACGGGTCCGCGACCTGGACCGCGGGCGCACCGTCGAGGAGCCTTGGGACGTGCTGGTGGTGGCCACCGGCTCCGAGCCGCTGCGGCCCCCCATCCCCGGTATCGACCGGCCAGGGGTGTACGGCCTTTCGGTGCTGCAGGACGGCATCGACCTGCGCAAGGCGATCGACGCCGGCCCGGAACGGGCGGTGATCGTCGGCGGCGGCTACATCGGCCTCGAGGCGGCCGAGGCCCTGGTCAACCGGGGCATCCCGACCGCCCTGGTGGAGGCCGCGCCCCAGGTGATGAGCCGGATCGACCCGGACATGGGCGAGCTGGTCAGCCAGGCCGTCCGGGACATCGGGGTGGAGCTGCACCTGGACGAGAAGGTGGAGGCGATCGAGGGCGACGACCGGGTCCGGGCGGTGCGGACCGCCGCCCGGACCCTCGAGGCCGACCTGGTGGTCCTCGGCCTCGGCACCCGGCCGGCGGTCGGCCTCGCCGAGTCGTCCGGCATCCAGCTCGGCGAGAGCGGCGCCATCGCGGTCAACCCGCGCATGCGAACCCCCCACGACGGGGTCTGGGCGGCCGGCGACTGCGTCGAGGCCCGGCACCTGGTATCGGGCAAGCCGGTCAGCTACCACCTGGGAACCATCGCCAACAAGCAGGGCAGGATCTGCGGCATCAACATCGGGGGCGGCTACGCCACCTTCCCCGGCGTGCTCGGGACCGCCGCGTCCAAGGTCTGCGACGTCGAGGTGGCCCGCACCGGGCTGTCCGAGGCCGAGCTGGGCCAGCTCGGCCTCGGGTGGGAGACGGCCACGGTCGACTCGACCACCCGGGCCGGCTACTTCCCCGGCGCCGCCCCGATCCGGACCAAGGTGCTGGCCGAGCGCCGCTCCGGCCGGCTGCTGGGCGCCCAGATTGTCGGCAGGGAAGGCGCGGCCAAGCGCATCGACGTGTTCGCCACCGCCATCTGGAACGGGATGGCGGTCGACGAGATGGTCAATATCGACCTGTCCTACGCGCCGCCGTTCTCGCCGGTCTGGGACCCCGTGCTGATCGCCGTGCGCCGGCTCTCCGAGCAGGTCGAGAAGACCCTGCGCGACTGCCTGTAGGCTTCGAACGCCGGTCCGGCGTCAGCAGGCCTCGAGCCCGAACAGCTCCATCCGGTGGTCGGCGCAGAGCCCGAGGTTGGTCGCCTCCGGTCGCCCACAGGCCCGCACCGTGCCGTCGGGCATGTGCACGTCCGCCCAGCACGCGTCCTCGGCCTGCGGGGCCCGGAACAGCGCCCTGGCCGCGGCCAGCGAGAGCGGTGCCAACTGGGTCTCGACCTCGATGTCCATACGTTTCAGAGCATCGGCACGCCCCGGCCCCCGGCTTAGCCCCCTTGCTCGTCCCCTCGACCGATTAGGATGAGCCGGTCACCCTCCTGCGGCCGGAACACCGATGCCATTCGACCTGCAACCGATCGACGTCCTGCTTCTCGTCATCCTGGCCCTGGCCGCCCTGAGCGGCTGGCGGCGCGGGTTCGCGATGGTGCTGCTCGGCTACATGGGCTTGCTGGTCGGACTGGCCCTTGGAGCATGGGCGGCGACCAAGGTCGGGCTGCTGGTCTCGGCCGACAGCTCGGTCCGGCGGCTGCTGACCGCGGTGGTGGTGTTCTTCCTGGTCGCCGCCGCCTGCCACGCGGTCGGCAACCTGCTCGGCATCCGGGCCCGCGCGGTGCTGGCCGGGCGCTGGACGAGCCGGGCCGACGCCGTCGGCGGTGCGGTGGTGGCCACCGTCGTTGCGGCCATCGCCATGTGGTTCGTCGCCCTGACCTTGAGCAACGTGCCCCTCTCGCCCTTCGCCAGGGCGGTGCACGGGTCGAGCGTGCTACGGACCATCGACAACTACGCCCCCCGCCCTCCGGCCGCACTCGCCCAGCTGCGGGGGCTGCTGGACCGCTCGGGGTTCCCCGAGGCGTTCGCCACCCTGCGCCCGCCGGTCGTCTCCGGGCCTCCGCCCGAGGCGGCCAGGAACCCAGCGGTCCTGCGGGCCGCCAACGCCACCCTGCAGATCCAGAGCCGGGGCTGCGGGGGGGTGCTGTTCGGCAGCGGCTTCCCGGTCGCCCCCGACCTGGTCATCACCAACGCCCACGTGGTCGCCGGCTCCCGCCGGCACGAGGTGATGACCAACAAGGGCCAGAAGGTGCCGGCCGTCGTCGTCTACTTCGACCCCGGCCACGACCTGGCCCTGCTCTCGGCGCCAGAGCTCCCCGTGGGGCCGCTGCGGCTGGCCGGGGCGGCGGCCAGCCCCGGGCAGGAGGCGGTCGTGATCGGCTACCCGAGCGGCGGCCCCCAGCGCGTCATCGGGGCCAGGATCGTGCTGCGGACCCAGCCGGAGGCGCCGGACATCTACGCCAGGCCGCAGGAAGGCCGCCGCGACATCTACGTGCTCCAGGCGCGGGTGCGCAAGGGCGTCAGCGGCGGCCCGGTGGTGGACCTGCGCGGCCGCCCGCTCGGGGTGGTGTTCGCCGCCTCCACCGTCGAGCGCAACGAGGGCTATGCCATGACCAACGCCGAGGTCCGCCGGGCCCTTTCCAGGACCGACGGCAACCGCCGCCCGGTCTCGACCGGCGGCTGCGCGGTCTAGCCCCGGGGCGGTCGCCGAGGAGCTGGGGCGGGACGGCTTCCGCGACCCGGAATGGATCGAGCGCTGGGTCGTCGCCTTCGCCGATCTCTACCTGGACGCGGTCGAGGCGGCGCAGGCCGGCCAGCGTCCGCCCGCGGGACGCCTGACCCCGGCGGGCCGGGGCTGTGGCCATGGCCCGGATCACTTGCCGGCTGGGCCGTTGCCGGCTGGGCCGTTGCCGGCGAACCCGTTGCCGCGGGCGACGGCGCGCAGGTCGAGGACCTTGTCGAGGATGCCGGGGGCGACCCCGTGATCGATGGCGACCTCGCGCAGCGAGCGGCCGGTGGCGGCCGCCTCCTTGGAGATGGCGGCCGCCGCGTCGTAGCCGACCACCGGGTTGAGGGCGGTCACCAGGACCAGGGTGGACTCGGCGAGGGCCTGGGCGCGCTCGCGGTTGGCGGTGATCCCGTCGACGCACCTGGCGGCGAACGCCCGGCAGGCCGCGGCCAGGTAGGTGATCGACTGCAGCAGGTTGCGGGCCATCAGGGGGATGTAGACGTTCAGCTCGAAGGCGCCCGAAAGGCCGCCAACCGTTATGGCGGTGTCGTTGCCGATGACCTGGGCCGACACCTGGGTGAGGACCTCGGCCATGATCGGGTTGACCTTGCCCGGCATGATCGAGGAGCCCTTCTGCAGCTCGGGCAGGAACAGCTCGGCCAGCCCGGCCCGCGGGCCGGACCCCATCCAGCGGATGTCGTTGGCGAGCTTGGTGCAGCTCACCGCCACCGTCTTGAGAGCCCCGGACAGCTCGACCAGGGCGTCGCGGGCACCCTGGGCCTCGAACGGGTGGGCCGGGGGGGACAGCTGCAGGCCGGTGGCGGCGGCGACCCGCTCGCGCACCCGCGCGGCGAACTCGGGGTGGGCGTTGAGGCCGGTGCCGACCGCGGTGCCGCCGAGCGGCAGCTTGCCGACCCGGGGCAGGGCCGCCCGCACCCGCTCGGCGCCCTCCCGGACCTGGGCGGCGTAGCCGGCGAACTCCTGGCCGAGGGTGACCGGGACCGCGTCCATCAGGTGGGTGCGCCCCGGCTTGACCACGTCGCCAAGCTCGGCCGCCTTGGCCTGCAGCGACGTGGCCAGGGTGTCGAGGGCCGGCAGCAGGTCGTGGGTGGCCGCGTGGAGGGCGGCCAGGTGGACCGCGGTCGGGAAGGTGTCGTTGGAGGACTGCCCCAGGTTGACGTGGTCGTTGGGGTGGACCCCCTCGCCGGCCAGGCTGGACACGACCTCGTTGACGTTGGTGTTGGTCGAGGTGCCCGATCCCGTCTGGAACACGTCGATCGGGAACTGGTCGTCGTGCTCGCCCGCCGCCACCGCCTCGGCGGCGGCCGCGATCCGCTCGGCCCGGTCGGGGTCGAGCAGGCCGAGGTCGGCGTTGACCCTGGCCGCCTCCGCCTTCACCCGGGCCAGCATCCGGACCACCTGGGTCGGCATCCGCTCCCCCGAGATGGGGAAGTTCTCGATCGCCTTGTCGGTCTCACCCTTCCACAGCTTCGCCATGATCGTCCTCCTCGTCGCCATGATGGATGCTACCCAGTGATGGAGCCGATGCCGATGTGGACCTGCCCGCGCTGCGGGCGGTCGTTCGCCAACCGCAACCAGTTCCACACCTGCGAGCCCCTCGACCCCGCCCACCAGCTGGCCGGCAGGTCGCCCGAGGTGGTCGCGATCTACCGGCGGCTGGTCGAGCTGGCCGAGCGCAACGGCCCGGTGACCGTGCTGCCCCAGAAGACCCGTATCGCCTTCCATGTCCGCATGAGCTTCGCCGCGGTAACCCTGCGCCGGCGCTGGGTCGACGGCCACGTGGTGCTGGCCCGCCGGCTGGAGCACCCCCGGTTCCGGCGGATCGACTCCCTCTCGCCCCGCAACCACGTCCACCATTTCCGGCTGGCGCACCCTGAGGAGGCCGACGAGGAGGTGGCGGCCTGGCTGGCCGAGGCCTACCG
>DATHIG010000760.1:0-3257 GCA_035490035.1 Actinomycetes bacterium | reverse complement strand
GTGAGAATGGATCTGGGGAGGACGCTGTCTCACACCAGGCGGACCACCAGCTCGCCCGCCTGCCGGGACACGTGCGGCTTGCGCTCGTCGACCGCGGGCACCTCATTGGCCCCTGCGGGGCTGAGGCCCAGATACTCCATGGCGCAGGCCATGGTGTTGGCGGTGAACTGCCCCCCGCAGGCGCCGGCGCCCGGACAGGCAGCCTCCTCGATGGCTTGCAGCCCCGCGGCGTCCAGCTTGCCGGCGTCGTGGGCGCCGATCGCTTCGAAGACGCTCACGATGGTGAGGTCCTCGCCGCCGAAGCGGCCAGGGGCGATGCTGCCGCTGTAGAGCACCAGCCCCGGAATGTTCACACGCGCCAACGCCATGGCACCCGCGGGGATGGTCTTGTCGCAGCCGACAATGACGACCAGGCCGTCGAACATGTGGCTGCGCGCCATCAGCTCGATCGAGTCGGTGATCACCTCGCGGCTGATCAACGAGCCCTTCATGCCCTGGGTGCCCATGGTGATCCCGTCGTTGACGGACACCGTGGCGAACTCGAAGGCCGTTCCCCCGGCTGCCTCGACCCCGTCCTTGACCCACTGGGCCACCTTGCGGTGGCTGAAGTTGCACGGACCGGTCTCGCTCCACATGTGGGCAACGCCGATGTTGGGCTTGGCCAGCCGCTCACGGGTGAATCCCAGCGGACGGAGCATGGCTCTGGCGGTCGCCAAGCCGGTGATCGTCGTGCTCCGCAGCGGCGCGCCGCCGTTCTGGGACATGCACCCTCCTCCGCGTCGTGAGCTCACCTTGAAGTGGTAGAGAGCTTACACAGGACCGTTTCGTCCAGCTCACCGGCGCCGAAGCCCCGATCATGCGCACCACCGACGTCGAGGCCCCGGCCGCTGGCGCGCCGGTGGGTTGAGCGCAGCTCGGAGATGGCCCAGCAGAGGTTGTGGGCCTGCCCACGACGAGCTAGCGTTCGGTTCGCTGGGAGGAGTCGGTGTCATGGTCACGATCCGCCTGCTGGGGCGACCCCGGATCGACGACGACGGCCGACTGCTCGACGGTTCCCAGGGAGTGGTCGAGAAGGCATGACCATCCTCGAGCTCCGCTCGATCGTCCTCCCGATGCCACGGCGAGGACCCTTGAACCCGCTTCCGCCGCTGCGCCTGCTCGGTGACCTGCACGACGACATCGATTGCACCGGGCTGGACGCGGAGATGGCGCGCAACATCGCCTATGGAAAGGTGAGCAGCGTGCTGCCGTACCTGCTGCAGGACGACTACTCACGCGAGCTTGTGCCGCAGGAGACGAGCGTGGCGATCCTGGAGAATGACCACCTGCGTGCCGTTGTGCTTCTGGAACTTGGTGGCCGGCTCTGGTCGCTGGAGGACAAGGTCGGCGGTAGAGAGCTTCTCTACAACAATCACGAAGGGATTCAATTCGGGAACCTCGGGCTCCGGAACGCCTGGTTCCCGGGCGGAGTCGAATGGAATCTGGGGACGACCGGCCACAGCGCCTTGACGTGCTCGCCGGTCCATGCCGCCGCCCTCGAGTTCCCCGACGGCGCTCCAGGCCTCCGCATCTACGAGTGGGAGCGTATGCGTGACCTTGTCTACCAGCTGGACTTCAGGCTGGGACCACGATCGCGGCACCTTGCCGTCGACATCAAGATCACCAACCCCAACGCCCATGCTGTCCCGGTCTACTGGTGGTCGAACATCGCGGTCGCCAGCTCCGCCGGCACCCGGGTGGTCGTGCCCAGTCGTGCTGCGTTCGAGTTCACCTACACGGGGCAGCTCGAGCGCGTTCCCGTCCCGGGGTCCGGTGTGGCTGACATCACCTATCCGAACGCGGCCACGCGGACCGCCGACCATTTCTTCGAACTGCAACCCGGGAGGATCCCTTGGATCGCGGCAGTGGACGCGGCAGGCGCCGGCTTGCTGCAGGTGTCCGGCAGACGCCTTCGTGGACGGAAGCTGTTCACCTGGGGAACCAGTGCCGGCGGACGTCGTTGGCAGGAATTCCTCACGGGTTCGAGCGAGTCCTACTTCGAGATCCAGGCGGGCCTGACCACCACCCAGCTCGAACACGTTCCACTGGCCCCTGGAGACGACTGGTCGTGGTCCGAGGTCTATGGACCGGTCTCGGTCCCCGTGGAGGCGGTGCATGGGGAGTGGCTCGGCGCGATCGAGCGCATCGAATCGGCCATCGCCGAGGCAGGCATCACCTCGGTGCTCGTTGAGCGCCAAGCGGCCAGCAGCAACCGTCAAGGTGAGCCGTTGCACCATGGCTCGGGATGGGGGGCCCTCGAGTCTCTCCGGCGCGAGCTGTCGCAGGAGCCACCCTCGCCAGTCATCGATCACCTGTTCCCCCGTTCCAGCCTTGGGGAAGACCAGGAGCCCTGGATTGCCCTGCTGGAGACGGGCACGCTGCCGCCTGGACCGCCGCGCTCCTATGTCGTCGGGACGCCCTGGTCGGTGCCGATCGAAGGGGCGGCGGACTCGGCTGCATCGATGTTGCACCGGGGGGTCGTTCGATGGCATGCCGGCCACCGCGAGTCCGCGGTCGAAGCCTGGGAGGCGGCGTACGCGCTCGAGCCGGATTCCTGGCTCGCGCTGCGCAACCTCGCAGCCGCGAGCGGGCTGATGGGTGAACCCGGACGTTCGGCTGAGCAGTATCTGCGCGCGCTGGACCTGATGCCTGACTCTGCGCAGCTCCGTGTCGAGACGATCGAGGCGCTGATTGCCGGCAACCGCTTTCCGGAAGCGATCGAACTGTCGCAGGCGGCGCCTGCGACACATTTCGCGGGGAGATTTCGTCTCCTGCAGGCGTGGGCAGCTGTCCTCCAGGGTGAGATCCGGCTTGCCGAGTCGATCCTCGGGAGTGGCCTTGAGGTTGCCGACCTGCGGGAAGGTGAGGTGTCGCTGTCGGATCTGTGGCGCATCTGCCAGCTGCGCTGCCGCCAGACCCGTGGGGGTTGCGAGCTCCATCACGCATCGCCCGGGGAGGCGAGCGCGCGGCGGGACGTGCCCTTCGTCTACGACTTTCGGCTGCACGGCTGAACGCAGTCGACGCTCGGGCAAGACCCCGGGTACGCCGACCATTCCCACCTGCCGCGCGGGTGCCGGGCCTTCGCCGGGCGGCCTGGCTACTTGAGCGTGCCGCTGGTCAGGCCGGCCTGGACCTGCCGGTAGAAGAGCAGGTAGACGATCACGACGGGGACCATCGCGATGGTCAGGGCGGCGAACAGGGCCCCCCAGTCGCCCTCA
>DATHIG010000759.1:0-4561 GCA_035490035.1 Actinomycetes bacterium | reverse complement strand
ACCCCCGGCTTGCCCTGGCGGACGTGGCGGCCGAGCAGCCGGACCAGGCGGCGCTGCCAGCCGGCCAGGTCGTGGTCGAACGGGGTCGGGAAGTAGCACAGGTACAGGTTGCGGGCGGCCTGGGCCTTGACCCGGCTCATGTAGGAGGCGTTGACGAACAGCTCGTACTCGGCCGACAGGCGCGCGACCTGCGGCTCGCCCCGGTCGGGGACGATCCGCAGGCTGACCTTGCCGAGGTTGAGGCCGAGATGGTCGGCCAGGATCTCCTTGCCGACGTCCTCGTGGCCGACCAGGTCGACCTCGTGACCCTCGTCGGCCAGGACCTGGGCGAGCATGCTGCTGTGGCGCTCTCCCCCACCCATCGACTGCAGGAACCGGTTGTAGACCGCCACCTTCAAAGCTCGTGAGCTCCCTGGATCTTCAGGCCTGGGGATCAGCCCCGGGCGACGACGTAGGTCTCGTTGCTCTGGTAGAGCCCCTGCACCAGCTTGTCGTGGGCCCTGCGGAGCTCCCGCAGCGCCTCGGTGGTCTGGTGCAGCCGGCCGGCCAGCTCCTTGACCACGTGGGCCAGCTGGTAGGCCCACTCCGGGTCGTGGTGCTCGGTGACCCGGCCCTTGCGGTCGTGGTGGTCGAGGCTGGCCCGCAGCCTGCCCATGGCCTGCTCGACCAGGTCGTCCACGGGCGGGTGGACGAGCGGCTCGGGGACAAGGTACTCCGGCGGCGGGCCTGGGTGGTTGGCCGGGTTGGTCCCGGTCTCCTCGACCTCCAGCCCGGCCTGGCGGCAGAGGAACTCCAGCAGGGGCAGGTCGTAGAAGCGGACGTGGGTCGGGTCGCGCCAGAAGTCGTGGCTGAGGACCGCGTAGCAGGCCGGGTTGGGGGTCACGGCCACGAAGCGGCCGCCGGGGGCGAGCACCCGGCGCACCCCGGCGAGCAGCTCGCCGGCCTGGTCGGGGGTGAGGTGCTCGACGAAATGGGCGCAGAACACCCCCTGGTAGGGACCGGGGACCGGGTCACCGTGCAGGAAGGCGATGGCGTCGCCGCACCAGACGTCCAGGCCATCGGCCCGTGCCTTGTCCACCATGCCCTCGTCCGAGTCGACCCCCTTGGCCTTGACCCCGGCCTCCTCCAGCAGGCCGAGGAACTCGCCGCGGCCGCAGCCCAGCTCCAGCACCGGGTCCCTGTCCTTGAACATCGGCACGTAGTGGCGCAGGACCTCGCGCGTGTGCTCGGGGTCGAACTCCATGTAGGAGTAGTAGTCGCTTTCCAACCGGGTCACCGTTCCGACCTCCGCGCTGGGTTGTCCGACGCCTGCGCCGGCACTGTACGACGCCGGCTCACGACCCGGCCACGACCTGGCAACGACCCGGCGGCGGGCAACTATGCTGGGCGTCACCAGGCAACGAGGAGGTTGGAGCGATGAGCGGCTGGTCCGACGAGGGGGCCGGTGACCGGCACGGCCGGGCCGGCACGGCCGGCGAGCGGCCCCAGAAGCCGCTGCCGCCAGACTGGAGCGTCCGGCCAGGGGAGCAGCGCCGGCGCCCACAGCGCGAGGCCGGCGTCCGGCGCCGGCGACCCCGCTGGGGCCGCCGGATCGGGGTGGCCCTGCTGGTCCTGCTCGTGCTGCTGGTCGGCCTGGCCGTCTGGGTGGACCGGCGGCTCATCCGGGTCGACGCCCTGCCCGACTACCAGGGGCGGCCCGCCGCAACCCCGGGGGCCGACTGGCTGATCGTCGGGTCCGACAGCCGCGAAGGGCTGGACGAGGGACGGCGCCGGCAGCTCGGCACCGGCCAGGCCGCCGGCCGGCGCGCCGACACCATGATGCTGCTGCACATCCCCCGCGGCACCGGCCCGCCGACCCTGGTCAGCCTGCCCCGCGACTCCTACGTGCCGATCCCGGGCCGGGACCGCAACAAGCTGAACGCGGCCTACGCCTTCGGCGGCCCGCAGCTGCTCGCCCGCACCGTCGAGCAGGTCAGCGGCATCCGCATCGACCGCTACATGGAGGTCGGGTTCGACGGCTTCGCCACCGTCGTCGACGCCGTCGGCGGGGTCCAGATCTGCCCCAAGAAGGCGATGCGCGACCCGATGGCCGGCCTCAACGTGAAGGCCGGCTGCCAGGTCGTGGCCAGCCGGCAGGCGCTGGCCTACGTCCGCACCCGGGCCGGTGGCCGCGGCGACCTGGACCGGGTCGAGCGGCAGCAGGAGTTCCTCGGGTCCCTGATCGACAAGACGACCAGCCCCGGGGTGCTGCTCAACCCGTTCCGGAGCGTGCCGCTGGTCCTCCGCGGGACCGACGCGGTGGCCGTCGACCGCGCCGCCCACGTCCACAACCTGATCCGGTTCCCGTTCGCGATGCGCGACGTCAGCGGCGGCGGCGGGGTCGCGACCACCGTCCCGCTGGCCGGCGGCGGCAGCGTCCCCGGGGTCGGCTCGGTGGTGCGCTGGGACCGCGAGCGGGCCCTGGCGCTGTTCGAGGCCCTCAAGCAGGACCAGCCGATCCCCGGGTCCGGCTGACAGCTCCGTCGCGGCGGGACGCCGGACGCGGTATCCGCGGGACGCCGGACGCGGTATGGTGTGCCCGCAGGATGGAAAGTACATTCCGCTTCGCTGGGCCAGGCGAGAGGAGGCCTCGTGACCGACGTCCTCCCGCGACTCGGCGCCGACGTCCTGGACGAGCTCGACCGGCGCCTGGCCCCGGCCGACGCCGACCTCGCCGCCCACTACCCCGGCGACGCCGGCGCCCGGCAGCCGGTGCACACCGTGTACGTCGCGGCCGACCTGATGACCCCGGGACTGGCCGCCGACTGGGGCGGGCAGGCGCTGGCGGCGCTCGACCGGCACGCCGGCACCGCCCAGGCCCTGGCCGGGGCCACCGCCAGCGACGCCGGGCTGGTCGCCGAGGTGTACCCCGGCATCCGGGACAAGCTGGCCCGGGAGCCGATCGAGGACCTGCGCCTCGACTTCGAGGACGGGTACGGGCCCCGGCCGGACGAGCGGGAGGACCAGGACGCCCTGGCCGCGGCCGGGGCCCTGGCCGCGGCGCTGGAGGCCGGGACGTCGCCGCCCTACGTCGGGCTGCGGATCAAGTGCCTCGAGGCCGCCACCCGGCGCCGGGGCGTGCGGACCCTCGACCTGTTCCTGAGCGGCCTGCTGGCCCGGGCCGCCCTGCCCGGCGGGTTCGTGGTCACGCTGCCCAAGGTGACCGACGTCCGCCAGGTCGAGGCCATGGCCATGGTGTGCGGGCTGCTGGAGCAGGGCCACGGCCTGCCCGAGCGGCGGTTGCGGTTCGAGCTCCAGATCGAGACGCCGCAGTCGATCCTGGCCGCCGACGGGACCGCGGCCGTGGCCAGGATGCTCCATGCCGCCGGGGGCCGCTGCTCCGGCCTGCACTACGGCACCTACGACTACAGCGCCGCCTGCGGGATCGCGGCCGCCTACCAGAGCATGGACCACCCCGTGGCCGACCACGCCAAGGCGGTCATGCAGGTGGCCGCGGCCGGGACCGGGGTGCGGCTGTCCGACGGGTCGACCAACGTGCTGCCGGTCGGCGACACCCCGGCGGTGCACGCGGCCTGGCGGCTGCACGCCGGCCTGGTCCGCCGGTCGCTGGTGCGCGGCTACTGGCAGGGCTGGGACATGCACCCGGCCCAGCTCCCCACCCGCTACCTGGCGACCTACGCCTTCTTCCGCGAGGGCCTGCCGGCGGCGGCGGCCCGGCTTCGCGCCTACGCCGAGCGCAGCGCCGGCGGCGTGCTCGACGAGCCGGCCACGGCCCAGGCCCTGGCCGGGTTCGTGGCCCGCGGCCTCGACTGCGGAGCCCTTGACGCGACCGAGGTCCAGGAGCGCACCGGACTGGACCGCGGGGCCATCGACGGCTACGCGCGGCGGGCCGGCTGAGGCTGCCGGCCCCGCCACCTGCCATCGATGCCCGCGTACCGGATGCGATTTCCGCAGCATGGGCGGATGATGGGTGGTGGTATCCGGAGTTCCAGGCGCACGAGTCGGTCGAACGGGGAGGCCTGCCATCGCCACCGCTGAGAAGGCCGCCGGCGGCGTGCAGTCGGTCGAGCGCGCCCTTTCCCTGCTCGAGAGCCTGGCCGACCTGGGGCAGGAGGTCGGGGTGAGCGAGCTGCGCAGCGCCACCGGGCTGCCCTTCGGCACCATCCACCGGCTGCTCGGCACGCTGGTGCTGCACGGCTACGCCCGGCAGAACCCGGAGACCCACAAGTACACCCTCGGCCCCCGCCTGCTGCGCCTGGGCGACGCCGCCGGGCGGCACTTCAGCGTGTGGGCGCGCCCGTTCCTCACCGAGCTGATGGAGATCAGCGGCGAGTCGGCCAACCTGGTCATGCTCGACGGCGACAACGCCGTCTACGTCGCCCAGGTGGCCTCCCGCAAGCACAACGTCCGGATGTTCACCGAGGTGGGGCGGCGGGTGCTGACCCATTCGACCGCGGTCGGCAAGGTCCTGCTCGCCTTCCGGCCCCGGCCAGCGGTGGAGGCGCTGCTGGAGCGCACCGGGCTGCCGCCGCGCACGCCGCGGACCATCGTCGACCGGAGC
>DATHIG010000758.1:0-2738 GCA_035490035.1 Actinomycetes bacterium | reverse complement strand
TCAAGCCACGCCCCAAGAGCGACGCCGGCATCCGCCAGGTGCCCCTCGCGCCCTTGGTGGTCGAGGCGATCCGCCGCCAGCTCCCACCCGACGCCGACCCGGACGTCCTCGTCTCACCGGCCCGGGCGGCGGCAACTGGATCCCGGCGGGCACGCGCACGATGCTGTCCCGGTACAACTTCCGCCGCGTCTACCAGCGCGCGGTCGCCCGCGCAGGCCATGACCTTGCTGCGGTCGATCCCCATGGCCCTCATGATCTGCGCCACACCTTCTCGACCTGGCTGGAAGTCGCCGGCATCCCCGCTCGGGTGATCGACGAACTGATGGGCCACGAGCGGAGCCGCCGCGGCGAGCTCGAGGGCGGGAGTCGCATCGGTGCGCGCTATCGCCACACCACACCGGAGATGGCCGTTCGCGTGGCCGCCGCGATCCGGGAGCGGTCGGTGGTCGTGGTCCAGGTCGCCGAGGCGATGCTCCAGCGGGGACGGCGCCGGCGGCCGAGTGTTCTAGCCGCTACCAGCAGGTCACTAGGAGCTGCTACTCGGCGCGGGCGAAGCGGGCCACGGCCAGGCCGAGCAGGACCAGGCAGGTGGCGGCCACGATCGCGATCTGCACCGGCACCGGGACGTGCCAGCCGCCCCAGGTGATGCCGGGGTCGAAGGTGGCCCGGGCGGCCGGGCTTAGGTCGAGGTGGTCGAACACCGTGGAGCGGATCGGCTCGACGGCGTAGGTCATCGGGTTGAGGGTGGTGGCCACGTGCAGCCAGCCGGGCAGGTTGGACAGGGGGAACAGCGACCCGGACAGGAACATCAGCGGGGTGATGGTCAGCTGAACCAGGGGCATGGCCGACTGGACCTGCTTGATCCGGGCGGACAGGAACAGCCCGAGGGCGCAGATCATGAAGGCCATCAGGAACAGCAGCCCGACCAGCTTGACCATCATCACCAGGTTGTAGGGCACCCCGACCACGGGGGCCAGGGCGAGGATGATCAGGCTCTGGAGGGTGGCCACGGTGGCCCCGCCCAGGCACTTGCCGGTGAGGATGGCGGTGGTGCTGACGGGGGCGACCAGCATCTCCCGGAGGAAGCCGAACTCCCGGTCCCAGACCATGGAGATGCCCGAGAACGCCGCCGTGAACAGCACCGAGGTGGCCAGCACGCCCGGGAACAGGAAGGTTCGGAAGTCGACGTCGCCGTTGGAGGCGATCAGCGATGACAGCCCGGTGCCGAGTACGAACAGGAACAGCACCGGCTGGACGAGCGAGGAGACGATCCGGGAGCGGTCGCGGCCGAAGCGGATCATCTCCCGCTGCCAGACCACGGCGGCCCCGCGGACCTGGTGGCGGAGGCCGGCGGCGGGCACGCGCACGGCCGCCACCGGGGTCGGGTTCACGGCGGTCATCTGCTCACCTCCCCCGGGCCGCGAAGGCCATCGGGCTCATCGGGCGGGCGGCCTCGGCGTCGCGGATGGTCCGGCCGGTGTAGGCCAGGAAGACGTCGTCGAGGCTGGGCCGGGTGACGGTGACCGAGCGGATGGGCACGTCCAGGCCGGCGAACAGCCGCGGCACGAACGCCGCCCCGTCGGCCACGGCGAAGGTCACCGCCCCCTCGTGGACGGCCGCCTCGATCTCGAAGCGGGCGGCCAGCTCCTCGATCGCCCGGGCGTCGTCGTCGGTGGTGATCTGGACCCGGTCCTTGCCGATGCCGGCCTTGAGGGCGGCCGGGGTGTCCAGGGCGACGATGCGGCCCTGGTCGACGATGGCGATGCGGTCGCAGTGCTCGGCCTCGTCCATGTAGTGAGTGGTGACGAACACGGTGATCTCCTGGCGGCGGTGCAGCTCCTCCAGGTAGTCCCAGATGGAGGCGCGGGTCTGGGGGTCCAGGCCGATGGTGGGCTCGTCCAGGAACAGCACCCGGGGCGAGTGCAGCAGGCCCCGAGCGATCTCCAGCCGCCTCCGCATGCCGCCCGAGAAGGTCTGGACCAGGTCGCCGCGCCGCTCCCAGAGGTCGACCATGGTCAGGACCTCCTGGCGGCGCTGGGCGGCGGTGGCCCGGTCGACCCCGTACAGCTCGCCGTGGAAGCGCAGGTTCTGCTCGGCGGTCAGGTAGGTGTCCAGGGTCGGCTCCTGGAAGACCAGGCCGATGTGGCGGCGGACCTGGTCGCGTTCGCGGGCGACGTCGAAGCCGGCCACCTGGGCCGTGCCGGCGGTGGCGTCGGCCAGGGTGCAGAGGATCTTGATGGTGGTCGACTTCCCGGCCCCGTTGGGCCCGAGGAAGCCGAAGGTCTCCCCCGGCCGCACGTCCAGGTCGATGCCGGCCACGGCCTCGACCTGCTTGAAGCGCTTGACCAGTCCCCGGATGGTGATGGCCGCCGCGGAGTTCTCCATTGGCACCTCGCTGTTCTAACGTTGTTCGGGATGCTACTCTAACGCCGTTAGAGCGACAAGCGGGAGGAGGAGGCAGCGGTGGCCCTGACCCAGGAGCAGGTGGTCAAGCGGGCCGTCGACCTGATGGCCGAGACCGGGCTGGAAGCCCTGACCCTGCGCCGGCTGGCCACCGAGCTGGGGGTGTCGGCACCGACCCTCTACTGGCATGTCCGCAACAAGCGTGAGCTGCTGGACCTGATGGCCGAGGCTCTGGTCGCCCGGGCCGGCCGCGCCACCTCCCCGGCACCGGGGCAGCCCTGGTGGGACTGGCTGGCCGAGCGGGCCCGGCTCCAGTTCCGGGCGCTGGTCTCCCA
>DATHIG010000757.1:0-2022 GCA_035490035.1 Actinomycetes bacterium | reverse complement strand
AGACCGCCTGCAGCCGGCCGGGTGAGGCGGCCAGGCCGAGCTACGGTGAGCAGGCGAGCGCGGTTATCAGAACCGGTGGCCGGGTAGAAGCTGGCTGCCCTAATCAGCCCCGAGGGTAGATTCGACCCGAGTGCGCCATCGGCCACGAGGCGAAGGAGCCGAGCAATGCCAGGGCCGGAGTGGATCTGGGTCTTGGTCGTGATCGTCTTGATGGTTGCGGTCTTCCTCGCGATCGTTGCCGGGGTGGTGTCGCTGGTCCGCTTCCTGCGCCGTCGCTGACGGGTCGCGCCCTGCCACTGCGGGGCGCCGGTCTCCAGGTTCACGGCCGGCCCTCCGTTGGAGAAGCGCCGGCCCGGCAGGACGGTCCGAACGCCCGATCTCTCGTCCCGCCATCCTCTTCGCGGAACAGGACCCCGAGGAACGCTGTTGTAAGCTCGAACTGCGGCTCGCGAGCGTGGCGGAACCGGCAGACGCGCCGGGTTTAGGTCCCGGTGTCCTCGGACGTGGGGGTTCGAATCCCTCCGCTCGCACACCCCTCCGACCAGGGCGTTCGCCCTTCACCTCTTCTCCCCTACCCGAGGCCTTGCGGCCGATGGTCAACGCCTTGTCAACGGGACGCGTCGGCTCTTGCTCGCCGTCGCCCAAGATCAGCCTGGCCACCGTGTCGGCCGCCTGGGCGTCCAGGCCGGCAGCACATGGATAAAGGTGTCCATGGTGATGGCGAAGGTGGCGTGGCCGAGCCGCTCGCTGACCACCTTGGCCGGGACGCCAGCGGCCAGCGCGGCGGTCGCATAGCTGTGGCGAACGTCGTGTAGCCGGATCTTGGGGAGCCCGGCGTCCCGGGCATGCTGCTCAAACCACCTGGAGAAACGTTCCGGGTGGATGGGGCGGCCGTCCGGCCAGGTGATTACGAGGCCCGAGTCCTGCCATCGCGGTCCGACCGCCAGCCGCTGCTCGAGCAGCCAGGCCGCATACAGAGGATCGCCCCGGACATGCTCGAGGAAGCCGTGGAGCTGCTCGGGACTCCACACGTGCATTGGACTTCCCCCGGGACCTCAGGGGGGAAGTCCAAGCCCACAGCCGCGATGTAAGGTGCAGGCCATCAGGGATCCCTGCCGTGTGGAGGAGATCATGGCTGCCAGAAAACAGTGGAGCGATCTCAGCGAGCGCACCCGCAGACTGCTCATCACCGCGGCAGTTGCCGAAGGCATCCTCAAGGTTGCAGCGCTCATCGACATCAAGCGTCGGCCACCAAGCCAAATCCGAGGCCCGAAGTGGATATGGGCCGGGACGGTAGCAGTCGTCAGCTCCGCCGGGGTGGTGCCAATCTCCTACTTCGTGTTCGGGCGGCGGCAGCCTCGATCGCAGCCCGACTGATCTCATCCCTTGTCGCAGAGGGCTGAGCGCCGAGACGCGTCCGACCGACGGGACCGAACTCCTTCGGTCCGCACTGGGTCCGAGGTCGACCAGCCTGCCCGCAGGTAGCTCAACCCATCGAAGCTTGCTTCCAACGACGAAGTAGGCCCTTCGCTGTCCCAGCTGCTCGACAGCGGCCATGGCCAACCTACTACTCCAGTCATCCTCTCCGCCGGCGGGCCGCCGGTCAGGTAGGCCCGGCGGCCCGACAGCGTCAAGGTGTCTATCCCGCGTTGAAGGCAACACCGCCGAAGAGGTCGAAGGCTTCGGCCACGCCGGGGACTCCTGGGCTGTTCTGGGTGAACAGCTGCCCGCCGGTGGCCGTCAGCCCGCCGGCCGAGCCGGGCAGCACGCTGACCGCGCCGGCTGCAAAGGCGGACCCGACGGCCTCGTGGGGGGCGGCGGCGGCCAGATCGGCGAAGCCGTTGTTGTTGAAGTCGCCGGTGGCCAGTTGGGCGCCGAACTGGTCGGCGACCTCGACGGTGCCGCCGACCTGGGTGAACAGCTGCCCCCCGGTGGCCGTCAGCCCGCCGGCCGAGCCAGGCAGCACGCTGACCGCGCCGGCCAGACCAACGCTGCCAACGCGCTCCCAGGGAGCGCCCGCGG
>DATHIG010000756.1:0-2140 GCA_035490035.1 Actinomycetes bacterium | reverse complement strand
GCCGAGGGAGCGGCTGCGCCTGGAGGCCTACCGCCGGCTGGGCGGGGCCAGGGTGGTCGAGGAGGTCGAGGCGCTGGCGGCCGAGCTGGCCGACCGGTACGGCCCGCCACCGCGTCCGGTGCTGAATCTTCTTCAGCTGGCCGGGGTCCGCGCCCAGGCGACCGCCGTGGGCCTGAACGAGGTGGTCTGCTTCGGCGGCCGGGCCCGCCTGGCCCCGGTCGACGACCTGCCGGAGTCCAAGCAGGTGCGGCTGGACCGCCTCTACCCGGGCGCCGTCTGGAAGCAGCTCGAGCGCACCCTGGTGGTCCCCCTGCCGCCCGAGGGCACCAACCTGCCCAGCTGGCTGTGCGAGCTCCTCACCGGCGTGCTGGGCGCCCCGCCCGCCCCCGCCCTTCCCGACCCCGGGCGTGCCAGCAGGCCGCTGGCGAGCTGAACCGGCGGGCAGCGTAGGCTGGCTCCCAGCCGGGTACCGTAACCGGAGAGCCTTCCGGAGCGGGGTGAGCGCATGACGGTGAGCGAACGGGCCGGGCGGCCGGCCGAGGCGTCGATGCTGGTGGACGTGGGGCGGCTGGTCCGGGCCTACTACGAGGAGCAGCCCGACCCGTCGGCGGCCGAGCAGCAGGTCGCGTTCGGGACCTCGGGCCACCGGGGGTCATCGCTCAGGGCGTCGTTCAACGAGGCCCACATCCTGGCCACCACCGAGGCGATCTGCCGCTACCGCGGGCAGCGGGGGATCGACGGGCCGCTGTTCCTTGGGCGCGACACCCACGCGCTGTCGGAGCCGGCCCACCGCACCGCCCTGGAGGTGCTGGCCGCCCACGGCGTCGACGTTCGGGTCGACAGCGGCGACCGGGCCGCCCCCACCCCCGCCATCTCCCACGCGATCCTCGCCTGGAACCGCGGACGGAGCGACCATCCGGCCGACGGGATCGTGGTCACCCCCTCCCACAACCCGCCGGAGGACGGCGGCTTCAAGTACAACCCGCCCAACGGCGGCCCCGCCGACACCGACTTCACCGGGTGGGTCCAGGACGAGGCCAACCGGCTGCTGCGGGCCGGGCTGGACGGCGTGCAGCGCCTGCCGGCCGAGCAGGCCGCCAAGGCCCCGACCGTGCGGCGCTACGACTACGTCGCCGCCTACGTCGACGACCTGCCGGCGATCGTCGACCTGGAGGCGGTCCGCGGCGCCGGGCTGCGGCTTGGTGTCGACCCGCTCGGCGGGGCGGCCATCGACTACTGGGCCGCGATCGGCGAGCGCCACCGCCTCGACCTGGAGGTGGTCAACGACGTTGTCGACCCCACCTTCGGCTTCATGTCGGTGGACTGGGACGGCAAGATCCGCATGGACCCCTCCTCCCAGTACGCCATGGCCGGGCTGATCGACCTGCGGGACCGCTTCGACGTCGCCTTCGCCAACGACGCCGACGCCGACCGGCACGGCATCGTCACCGGCGGCGCCGGCCTGCTCAACCCCAACCACTACCTGGCGGCGATGGTCGCCTACCTGTTCGGCGGCGGGCGCGAATGGGGCGGCGGGGTCGGCGTCGGCAAGACGATGGTGTCCAGCAGCATGATCGACCGGGTGGCCGCCGACCTGGGCCGGCGGCTGGACGAGGTCCCGGTCGGTTTCAAGTGGTTCGTGGACGGGCTGCTGGACGGCTCGCTCGGCTTCGGCGGCGAGGAGAGCGCCGGCGCATCGTTCCTGCGTCGGGACGGCACCGTCTGGACCACCGACAAGGACGGCATCGTCTGCTGCCTGCTGGCGGCCGAGATGACCGCCCGCCGCGGCGCCGACCCGGGTGCGCAGTACCGGGAGCTGACCGGCCGGTTCGGCGACCCTGCCTACCGGCGCATCGACGCGCCGGCCACGCCGCGACAGAAGGCCGTGCTCAAGCAGCTGTCGGCCGGCGACATCAAGGCCTCGGAGCTGGCCGGTGAGCCGATCACCGACGTGCTGACCTCGGCCCCCGCCAACGGCGCGGCGCTGGGCGGGGTCAAGGTGGTCACCGAGCACGGCTGGTTCGCGGCCCGCCCGTCCGGCACCGAGGACGTCTACAAGATCTACGCCGAGAGTTTCCGGGACCAGAACCATCTGAAGGCAATTCAGCAGGACGCGCAGCGCGCCATCGCGAAGGCCTTC
>DATHIG010000755.1:0-2333 GCA_035490035.1 Actinomycetes bacterium | reverse complement strand
GCCCGCTTGAGGATCTTGCCGGTCGGGCCCTTGGGCAGCTCGTCGACGAGCCAGACGTGGCGCGGGTACTTGTACGCGGCCACGCGCGCCTTGACGAACTCGCGGACGTCGGCGGCGCCGGCCTCGGCGCCCGGCTTGAGCGCGATCGCCGCGCCGACCTCCTCGCCGAGCTCCGGGTGCGGGATGCCGACGACCGCGGCCTCGCGCACGGCGGGGTGCTCGTAGAGCACCTCCTCGACCTCCCGCGGGTAGACGTTGTAGCCGCCGCGGATGATCAGGTCCTTCTTGCGGTCGACGATGAAGAAGCAGCCATCCTCGTCCCGGCGGGCCAGGTCGCCGGTGCGGAACCACCCGTCGGGGATCGCCTCCCGGGTCGCCTGCTCGCGGCCCCAGTAGCCCTTCATGAGGTTGTGTCCCCGGATCGCGATCTCGCCGACCTCGCCGGTCGGCACCTCGCCGCCGGCGAGCCCGACCAGCCGCAGCTCGACCCCGTCGATGGGGGTGCCGATCGAGCCGGGCTTGCGTCCCCGGTCGGGATGGTTGAACGAGGCCACCGGGGAGGTCTCCGACAGCCCGTAGCCCTCCAGGATGATGCAGCCGAAGGCGTCCTCGAAGCCGCGCAGCACCTCAACCGGGAGCGCGGCGCCGCCGGACACGCACAGGCGCAGCGAGCCGACGTCGAACTCGCCGCGGCCCGGATGGTTGAGCAAGGCCACGTACATCGTGGGGACGCCCTCGAAGACGGTGACCCGGTCGCGCTGGATCACCTCCAGCGCCTTGCCCGGGTCGAACCGTGGCAGCAGCGTGAGGCTGGCGCCGCTGCCGACCGCGGCGTTCAGCCCGCAGGTCTGGCCGAAGGAGTGGAACAGCGGCAGGCAGCCCATCACCACGTCGTCGGGCTCAAGGCGCAGCAGCGTGGTCGCTGTCACCGACGCGTTGCGCCCCAGGTTGGCATGGGTGAGCTCGGCGCCCTTGGGCCGGCCGGTGGTTGCCCGAGGTGTACAGGATCACCGCCGTGTCATGGTCGGCGCGGGGGGTCACCGCCGTCGCCGGCGCGTACTCGCCCAGCAGCTCGTCGAACCCGTCGGGTGCGACCGGGACGAAGCCGGCCCCGGCGGCCTCGGCGCCCTTGGCGGCCTCGGCGGCGAGGTCCTGCCAGGCGAAGACGACCTTGGCGCCGGAGTCGCCAAGGTAGTACTCGACCTCCCGCGCCTTCAGCAGCGGGTTCATCGGCACCACCACCGCACCGGCGCGCAGGATCCCGTAGTAGAGCATCGGGAACTGCGGGATGTTCGGCAGCATCAGGCCGACCCGGTCGCCGGGCTCCACGCCGTGCGCGGCGAGCAGGCCCGCCACCTGAGCGGATCGTTCCTCCAGCTGGTCGTAGGTCAGGACGAGATCGTCGAGCCGGACGGCCGCCCGTCCCGGGTACATGTCCTTTGCCTCGGCCAGGTTCAGCGCCAGGTTCGTCATCGCCATCCTCCCGCGAACGCATCTGCTGTTGCCTGGAAGCGTCCGCGTTGGATGGCGCCCAGGGCAATGGCCGGCGGGACAGCATTCACCCTCGGGAGTTGTCGACGGCCACAACGGCCCTGCGGCGCGAGCGCCAGCCGCAGGCGGGGGTGACCTCAGCGCTCCCTCGGCCAGCTCGTTCCAGGCATGAGGCGGAGCGCGTCCAAGGCGGCCATCAGCTCGGCCGCGGCCCTCGGGTCGTCGAGGGACCGCCCGGTATGCTCCTGCAACCGTCGCAGCCGGTACCGGACGGTGTTGGGATGGCAATAGATCCGCTTGCCGGTCTCGACCGCCGAGCCGCCGGCGTCGAACCACGCCTGCAAGGTGCCCAGCAGACTGGAGCGGTCCTGGGCAGGCAGGTCGAGGACCGGCCCCAGCACCGTGCGCACCAGCTCCTCGGCCGCGTCCGGCGCGGCGGCGGCGAGCACGCGGAGCGGGGACTGCTCGAACTGGGCGACCGCCGGGGCTCCAACCGGCAGGCTGCCGAGGACCAGCCGCGCGTAGTGCAGGGCACGGGGGGTGTCGCCGAGCGAGTGGTAGATGGGGCTGACGCCGGCCCGGGCGCGCACGCCGCCCTGCAGCAGCTCGAGCAGGACGGGGAGGGCGTCGTCGCGCCGCAGTGACACCACGCCCGTCTGGATATCGGGGTGCAGTCGCCAGGCCGACCCGATCCCGCGCGCGGCCAGCAGTGCCTCGACGTCCGGCAGCCCTTCCTGGGCCAGGCCGGGCGCCTCGGCGGCCACCACCACGAACGCTCCCTCCCAGGGCAGCCTGAGCAGCTTCGCGGCCTCCCAGAGCGTGTCCCGGTCGGGGATGCCGCC
>DATHIG010000754.1:0-9767 GCA_035490035.1 Actinomycetes bacterium | reverse complement strand
CCCGGCCCTGGTCGGGCTGCTGGTCGCCCCCGTCGCGACCCGGCTCAAGGGCCTGTACCTGGCCATCGTCACCCTGGGGCTGGTGTTCATCGGCGAGCACCTGTTCCGCGAGCTGCGCTCAGTCACCGGCGGGCCGGGCGTTGGCCGGCCGGCGGCCCGGCTGGAGCTGTTCGGGGTCGACCTGGGCCGGCGCAGCGAGGTCCTCGGCGGCTACCCGATCACCCGGGAGATCAAGCTGTACCTGGTCGCCCTGGTCGTGCTGCTGGTGCTGGCCATGCTGGCCAAGAACCTGGCCCGCTCGGCCGTCGGCCGGGCGTTCGCCGCCGTCCGCGACCGCGACCTGGCCGCCGAGGTCATGGGCGTCTCGCTGACCAGGCACAAGCTGATCGCCTTCACCATCTCGTCGTTCTACGCCGGCATCGCCGGGGCGCTGCTGCCGACGATCACCGGGTTCATCGAGCCGGGCAGCTTCAACCTGCTGCTGTCGGTCCAGTTCCTGGCCATGATCCTGATCGGCGGGGTCGCCACCTTGTCGGGGTCGCTGCTGGGGGCGGCGTTCGTGGTCCTGCTGCCCCGGCTGGTCGAGGAGCTGCCCCGCTTCCTGCCCTTTGTGACCAGCCAGTCCACCGGCGGGATCCTCACCACCTTCCAGCTGCAGACGTTGCTGTACGGGGTGCTGATCGTGGTGTTCCTGATCGCCGAGCCGAGGGGGCTGTTCGGCATCTGGGTGCGGGCCCGCAACTACTGGAGAGCCTGGCCGTTCTCGTACTAGGCAAAGGAGGCCCCATGGCCGGCATCGGGAAACGCAGGAACCTCGTCGCAGTCGCCGTGCTCGCCCTGGCGCTCACCGCCTGCCAGGGCGGCGAGACCGGCGGGGGCGGGGAGGCCGGCGACGTCAAGTTCGACATCGGCGTCACCGCCGACCCCTGCCCCGGCGGCAACGCCGAGCGAGGCTGCATCTACCTGGGGGTGCTGTCGGACCTGACCGAAGGGCCGTTCCGGGCCCTTGCCGTGCCCATCACCGACGGTCAGAAGGCGTTCTGGAAGCGGGTCAACGACCAGGGCGGCGTCGGCGGCAAGTACGACGTCAACATCGACACCTACACCCGCGACAACAAGTACAACCCGCAGGAGCACGTGGCCAAGTACCGCGAGATCGAGCCCAAGATCCTCGCCCTCGCCCAGACGCTGGGGACCCCGCCGACCCTGGCCGGCCTGCCCCTGTACAAGGAGGCCGACATCATCGCCGCCCCCGCCTCCTGGTGGTCGGGCTGGGAATTCGAGGACGTCATCCTGGAGAGCGGCTACAGCTACTGCACCGAGTCCATGAACGGCCTGGACTGGGCCTCGGAGGAGTTCGGCAAGCCGGGCAGGTTGATGGCCGTCCACTACCCGGGCGACTACGGCGGCGACTCGGCGGCCGGGGTGGCCGAGTGGGCCAAGGCCAACAGCGTCACCTTCGACGCCAAGCGCCACGACGTGCAGACCACCCCCAACGCCCAGGCCGGCAACCAGGACGCCGCCGTCGAGAAGATCCTTGGGGCCAAGCCGGACGTGGTCATGGTGGCCACCGGCCCGGCGGAGATGGCCGAGATCGTCGGCAAGGCCGCCGCCCAGGGATTCAAGGGCCAGTTCATCGGGTCGGTCCCGACCTACAACCCGGCCCTGCTGAAGAGCGAGGCCGCCCCGGCCATCAAGGCCCTGTACCACTTCGTGGCCCCGTGGGGGCCGTGGGGTTCCGACACCCCGGCCCACAAGGCGATGCAGGAGGCCTCCGGCGGCAAGGCGCCGGCCAACGACGGCTACACCTTCGGCTGGGTCTGGTCCTACCCGCTCAAGGCGGTGCTGGAGAAGGCCATCCAGAACGGCGACCTGACACGGGCCGGGGTGCGGGCCGCGGTCAAGCAGGTGACCGTCGACTACGAGGGGGCCCTGCCGCCCAAGAGCTACAACGGCGAGCCCAACGAGACGGCCATGCGCCAGGCCGTGATCGCCAAGCCGGACGAGAGCGCGCCGCTCGGCTCCTCGGTGCTCAAGGACTTCTTCGTCGGCCCGACCGCCGAGAAGTTCGACTTCTCCAAGCCCTGCGTGGCCGCCGGCTGAGGCCGACTCACGCCGCTGGCCGGCCCGGTTGAGCCCGACCTCACCCGGGCCAGCCGCCAGCCGCTCAGCCGCACCCTGGGTCCCCCGGAGGGGGAGCGTCGCCGACGGCCGGGGGGTGCTTCCGGCCGTCCACCGCCCCGGTTACCATGCCCAACCATGACCGCGCCAGCGTCGAGCCCACCGGAGGCCACCAGAGCCGCGGTGGCCGCGGCCACCGCCGCCGATGTGGTCGTCCGGGAGCTGCACCGGCTCGACCAGCTCCAGGCGGCCAGGCGGCTGTTCGAGGAGATCTGGCGGCCGGCCGGGGGCGACCCACCGCCGATCGGGGTCGAGCTGCTGCGCGCCCTTGGCCACAGCGGCAACTACGTGATCGGGGCGTTCGCGGGACCACGGCTGGTCGGGGCCAGCGTCGCCTTCTTCTCGGCATGGCCCGAGCGTGGCCTGCACTCCCACATCACCGGGGTCGCGCCCGGTGGCCAGCACCGCGGGGTCGGGTTCGCGCTCAAGGTCCACCAGCGGGCCTGGGCCATGGCCCGCGGGCTCGACCTGATCGGCTGGACGTTCGACCCGCTGGTCGCCCGCAACGCCTGGTTCAACCTGTCCAAGCTGGGGGCGGTGCCGACCGGCTATCTCGAGGACTTCTACGGGCCCATGACCGACGCCATCAACGCCGGCATGGCCAGCGACCGGCTGCTGCTCGCCTGGCGGCTCGACGACCCGGCGGTGGCGGCCGCCTGTGCCGGCCAGCCTCGCCAGCCGCCGCCGGTCCCAGCCGAGGAGGCGTTGGCCGTCGGTCGCGACCTGGAGCCGGTGGTCGGCGCCACCGACGCCAAGGCGGTGACCGTCGCGGTCCCGCCCGACGTGGAAGCCCTGGGCCCCGAGCAGCGCCGCGCCTGGCGGCGGGCGGTCCGCCAGGTCCTCGGGGGACGGTTGGCCGGGGGCGCCACCGTGACCGGGTTCCTCCGCCACCCCGACCGCTATCTGGTCGAGCGGTCCCCACCCGCCGGCGGCGACCCGGAGCCGGCGGCGGGCCCCCGGTGAGGCTCACCGGGATCGAGCTGCGGCGGGTGGCGCTCCCGCTGGTGGCGCCGTTCCGCACCTCGTTCGGGGTCGAGCGCGACCGCGACGTGCTGCTGGTGCGGGTGGTCACCGGCGACGCCGAGGGCTGGGGCGAGTGTGTGGCCGCGGCCGAGCCCCGCTACTCCTCGGAGTACGCCGACGGCGCCGCCGACGTGCTCCGCCGCTTCCTGCTGCCGGCCGCGGCCGCCCTGCCCGACCTCCACCCGGACACGCTCGGCCCGGCCATGGCGTTCGTCAACGGCCACCGGATGGCCAAGGCGGCCCTGGAGCTGGCCGTGCTCGACGCCTGGCTGCGGGCCAGGGGCGAACCGCTTGCCGGCTACCTGGGCGCCACCCGCGACCGGGTCCCGGCCGGGGTCTCGGTCGGGATCATGGACTCGGTGCCTGAGCTGCTGGACGCCGTCGCCGGCTACCTGGAGCAGGGGTACCTCCGGATCAAGCTGAAGATCGAGCCCGGCTGGGACCTGGAGCCGGTCCGGGCGGTGCGCGAGCGCTTCGGCGTCGACCTGGCCCTCCAGGTCGACGCCAACGCCGCCTACTCGCTGGCCGACGCCGGCCACCTGGCCGGGCTGGACCGGTTCGGGCTGCTGCTGATCGAGCAGCCGCTGCCCGAGGAGGACCTGGTCGGCCACGCCCAGCTGGCCGGCCGCATGACCACCCCGGTCTGCCTCGACGAGTCGATCACCTCGGCCAAGGCCGCCGTCGACGCCGTCGCCCTCGGGGCCTGCCGGATCGTCAACATCAAGGCCGGCCGGGTCGGCGGCTACCTGGAGGCCAGGCGGGTCCACGACGCCTGCCGGGACCGCGGGGTGCCCGTGTGGTGCGGCGGGATGCTGGAGACGGGGATCGGCCGGGCCGCCAACGTCGCCCTCGCCGCCCTGCCCGGGTTCACCCTGCCCGGCGACACCTCGGCCTCCGACCGCTACTACCGCCAGGACCTGACCGACCCGTTCGTGCTCGACGCCGGCCACCTGGCCGTCCCCACCGGCCCCGGGATCGGGGTCGAGCCCATCCCCGAGGTGCTCCAGGAGCTGACCACCTCGGCCGAGTGGATCAGATCGTGAAGGGATCCGGTCGCGACCGGTCAGCGGCGGGGGATGACCACCCGGTTCAGGCGGTCGGCGGCTGGACGGGCCAGGAGGCGGACGGAGGTCCAACCCTCGGCCAGCAGGCCGGTGGGGTCGGCGTCCGGGCCGCCTGGGGTGGGGAGCTGGGCGCGGAGCTGGCGCCAGCGGTGCCAGTGGCCGGCGAAGGCGGAACGGCGCAGGGTGCGGCGGCGGCGCTGCTGTCCCACCAGCGCGGCCTCGGCGGTGACGTCGAGCAGGAGCAGGTGGCCGGTGCGGCCGCAGCGGCGGGCGAGGGAGATCAGCAGGCGCCGGCGCCAGTCGCGGGTACCGGTGTCGTGCACGATCAGGCCGGTGGGACCGGGCAGGGCGAGCAGGATCCGCAGGAAGTGCTCGCCGTGGACCAGCGGGCGCCACAGGCGGTAGGGGAGCGGCCCGAGCAGCTGCCGGTACCTGTCCCGGAACGGCTCCGGGTCAAGGATCAGCGAGCCTGGGGCGTCGATGCGGGACAGCAGGGTGGTCTTGCCGGCGCCGGGGACGCCGGCCACCACCAGCAGGGCGGCCGGGGGGAGCCGGAGCACGGTCCTGTCCGCCGGGACGTCGCGCTCGGGCGCTTCGAGCTGCATCATGGCCGCGAGCATAGCTGGTCCGGCGGAAAGCCGGCGTAAAGGGCGCGAGGTGCCGGTTTGGGGCGCTCGAGGGTCACGGTCATGGCGGCGGCGCTGGTCGCGAGCTGCGCGCTGGCCGGCTGCGGGGACCGGTCCGGGTCGGCCCTGGTCGACTCGTCCACGACCACGATGGCCGCTGCCGCCAGCACCGCCGGCACGCCTGGCCGCTCGACCAGGGCCGCCGCGCCGACCACCGGGGCGATCCCGTCCACCACCGGCGCGGTGCCGCTGACCACCGCCGAGATGGGACCGGCCGGCCAGGTGCTCACCTTCCGGAGGATGACCCTCCGGCTGCGTGACAGCTGGCGGGCCGGCGGCGGGGGCGACCTGGTGGCCGTCGCCGCCGGCCGGGCTTGCCGGCGCAGCGCCGGCGGGGTCGACTGCCCTGGCTTCCTGCTGCTCGGCCCGACCCAGATCGCGATCGCCGACGAGCTCAGCCCCTACGACCCGGAGCGGGCCTGGCACCCAGGCGCCGGCGTGGAAGGCTGCCCTGCGGACCGGGACGGTCTGGCCGAGCTGACCCCCAGCCGCCCCAGCAGGCGCGGCGTCGTC
Organism: Actinomycetes bacterium; assembly: GCA_035490035.1. Taxonomy (GTDB): domain Bacteria; phylum Actinomycetota; class CALGFH01; order CALGFH01; family CALGFH01; genus CALGFH01. Next base: position 4,300 of record DATHIG010000754.1, on the reverse strand, counting down.
AAGGTCGGCGGCCGGAACGCCACCTACCGCGAGTGGCGAATCACCTGTGTCGACGTGAAGACCGGCAAGCCGGAGGCCGGCTACGTGCAGCGGGTCTGGCACCTGCCGGCCTCCAGGATCCTGATCGTCGACGAGTGGTCGACCCCGGGCCTCGGCCAGGTGCTGGCCGCGGCCAGCTTCGGCTGAAGCGGCGACCGCAGCCGCCTGCGCTATCCTCGACCAGCTGTCCGAAGTCACGGGACACCGATGCCGGGGGGATGACCTGGAGCCAGGGCGATGATGCTCTCGGCCCGCGACGTCGAGGAGGCGCTCAAGGAGCGCCTCCTGCGCGGCGCCTACCCGCGCGGCGGCGCCCTGCCGTCGGTCAGGGCCCTGGCCGCCGAGCTCGGGACCAGCCCGAGCACGGTCGGCCGGGCCGTCCAGGAGCTGGCCCGGCAGGGTTGGGTGACGGCAACCAGCCGGCGCGGGGCCATGGTCCGGCGCGACCTGCCGGCCGGCGGGACGGGCGTCCCCGACGCCGAGGCGGCGATCCGCCGGCTGGCCGTCCGCTGGCGCCTGGTCGGCGGCGACCGGGCCGCCTTCCAGGAGCTGGTCGGCCGGGTCGCCGACGAGGTCTTCCAGCCGGCCCCCCGGACCGTGTTCCTGGAGTGCAACCCGGTCGACCTGCAGCGCGGCCTGGACCAGGTGCGGCGCGAGACCGGCGTCGAGGTGGAGCCGCTGCTGCTGGAGAACGCGGCCGCCGGGCCTGGACCGCTGCGGGACGCGCACGTCCTGCTCACCCCCTACTTCCACCTGGCCCAGGCGCGCGCCCTGGCCCCCGAGGACGCCCAGGTGGTGCCGCTGAACTTCGTCGCATCCGAGGAGGCGATGCGGGCGCTGGTCGACCTGCCGGCCGACAGCCTGGTCGGTGTGCTGGCGGTCGACGCCCGATCCCGCCGCCGGCTGGAGGCGATCGTGCAGCAGTACTCGGCCGCGGCCGTCCTCGGCGCGCTGCTGGACGACCACGAGGCTGCGGCCGGCCTGGTCGACGCCGCCGACCTGATCCTCACCACCAACGCCGCCCGGCTGCCCGGGCACCTGGCTGCGCGGGCCAGGCGGCTGCTCCGGGTCGGGTGGGCGCTGGAGCCAGGCGGCCTCGGCGGGTGGCGCGAGCCCCGGATGCGCGAGGGGCGGCCCGGGGTGCCCGGGTGAGCCAGGCCGACGTGGTGGTGATCGGGGGCGGCCACAACGGTCTGGTCTGCGCGTGCTACCTGGCTCGGGCCGGGCTCGACGTGGTCGTGCTGGAGGCCGCCGCCACCCCCGGCGGCTGCATCCATACCGTCGACCTGCCGGACGGGCGCGGGCGGCTGGAGGTCGGCGCCTACGAGCACGGCGGCATCCGCGGCAGCGGCGTCGCCGCCGACCTGGAGCTGGAGGCCAGGTTCGGGCTCCGCTTCCACCTACGCGACCAGGTCACCCTCGCCCCCTGCGACGACGGCACGGCACTGGCCTTCCACGCATCGCTCGAGCAGACCGTCGAATGCCTGCGATCGGTGGTCGGCGACCGTGACGCCGAGGCCTACCGGCGCTTCGCCGGCTGGGCCGAGGCCGGGGTCGCCCTGCTCCGGCAGACCGAGGACGGCCCGCCGCCGTCGCTCCGCGAGCTGGCCGCGCTGGCCGAGGCCGCCCTGGGCCCGCAGGCGGGACGGCTGCTCCAGGCGCTGCTCGGGTCGGCAGCCGACCTGCTCCGGTCGGTGGTCGCCGACGAGCGCCTGCAGGGCCCGATGGCCCACTGGGCGGCCCACTCCCAGCAGTCCCCGGCCGACCCGGGCACCGGCGCGGGCGCGCTGCTGCTGGCCGGCGGGCACGGCCGGCCCGCCGCCCGGCCCGCCGGCGGCTCGCGGTCCACCGTCGACGCGCTGGTCCGCTGCCTGGAGGCGGCCGGCGGGAGGCTGCGCTGCGGGCTGCCGGTGACCAGGGTCGAGGTCGCCGCCGGGCGGGCGCTGGCCGTCCACGCCGGCGGCGAGCGGGTCGCGGCCGCCAGGGCGGTGGTCTCGGCCGTCGACGCCAGGCGGCTGCTGCTCGGCCTGGTCGACCGGGACGCCGTGCCGCCCTGGCTGCTGGCCGAGGCCGAGCGCATCCACGTTGGGCGGCGCAACGTCAGCGAGCTCAAGGTGGACGCGGTGCTGGAGGGCATGCCGGCGGTGCCGGGGCCACCCGGGTTCGAACGTTCGTTCATGCTGTCGGCCAATACGACCACCGACCTCGAGCGGGCGTTCGCCAGCATCCAGCTGGGCCAGCTGCCCGAGCGGCCGCCGCTGATGCTGGCCTTCCCCTCGACCCTCGAGCGCGGATGGGCGCCGCCGGGCCGGGCGGCGCTGTGGCTGTCCACCTTCGTGCCCTGGCGCCTGGCCGCCGGGCCGTGGGACCAGGGGAAGCTGGAGCGGGCCGCCGACCACGCCTGGCGGGTCGCGGAGAAGGCGCTCGGCGCCCCCCTCGAACCGGTCGAGCGGCGCCTGACCGGCCCGGTCGAGTGGGTCGCCCGTCACGGCAGCCCGCACGCCAACCCCAACCACGTCGAGATGAGCATCGACCAGCTGCTGTCGTTCCGCCCGTCGCCCAGCCTGTCCGGCTACCGCACACCGATCGGCGGGCTGTTCCTGACCGGCGCCGGCACCCATCCCGGCGGCGGTGTGACCGGCCTCCCCGGCCGCAACGCCGCCGCCGTCGTGCTCGACGCCCTCGGGGCAGGCAGGCGGGACCGGAGCCGGCGGCTGGGCCGCCGGCTGGCCATGGTCCGCGATGCCGGCCGCGCCCTCCGCACCCTCCGCGCCGGCGGCCCAGAAGGCTAGCGGCGCTGCATGCGCCGCCGGCCCCTGCCCTCCTGCCAGAGCTCGATCACCAGGTGGTCGGCTGGATCGCCGACCCGGGTGTGCACCACCTCGGTGACCTCCACCCGGAACAGGTGGGCCGCGTCGGCCTGGTCGCCGGCGCCGAGCTTCTCGAGGATCACGGGGTCGTCGACCTCGACCGCCTGGCCGGCCAGCTTGGCGTCGCCCGTCCAGGCGCCCGGGTCGTCGTCCGGGGGGTCGACCGAGGCGCTGTGCAGGGCCAGGCGCGGGTCGCGGCGCAGGTCGAGCGCCTTGCGAGACCCGGGCATCATGCCAAGCCACAGCTCCCCGTCGGCGAACGTCGCCTCGATCCCACTGATCCGCGGCGAGCCGTCCTTGCGCAGGGTGGCCAGCACCTTGTGCTTGTGGGCGTCGAACGCCGCCTGCGCCGCCCTGGCCAGCTCGGGGGCCGCCGCCGAGAACTCGCTCCAGGTCGCCATGGCGGTAGTCTACGGGCCGGCGAGGCGGGAGAGCCCACCGAGCCCGGCCCGGGTGACCAGGTCGGCGGCCAGGGGGCGGCTGGCCTCGACCAGGGCGCCGAGATCGTGGTCGACCAGCGCACCGTCGGCGACCCGGCGCCGGCCGTCGACCCAGACGTCGGCCACGTCGGCCGGGGAGGCGCAGTAGACGACCTGCTGGCGGGGATCGTGGATGTTGGCGAGCCCCGGCCGGTCGGCCCGCAGCCGGACCAGGTCGGCCCGCTTGCCCGGCTCAAGGCTGCCGACCTGGCCGTCAAGGCCGAGCGCCCTGGCCCCCTCGACGGTGGCCATGGCGAGCACGTCGCCTGCGGTCAGGGCGGCCGGGTCCAGCCGGGTCACCTTCTGGAGCAGGGCGGCCGCCTTGACCGCCTCCAGCATGTTCTGGCTGTCGTTGGAGGCGGCCCCATCGGTGCCGATGCCGACCGGGATGCCGGCCTGGCGCAGGGCCGGGACCGGGCAGACCCCCGAGGCGAGGATCATGTTGGCCACCGGGTTGTGGACGGCGGCGACCCCGGCGGCGGCCAGGGCGGCGATCTCGGCCTCGCGCACCCAGACGCAATGGGCGGCCAGCAGCGGCACCTCGAGCAGCCCGGCCCCGGCGGCACGCTCGACGCTGGTCTCGCCCCAGCGCAGCCGCGCCTGCACGACCTCCTCCTTGACCTCGGCAAGGTGGGTGTGGACCGCCCAGCCGTTCCGCCTGGCATGGGCGGCCGAGGCGGCCAGCAGCTGGTCGCTCTGGCCGAGCAGGGTGCCGACGCCAAGGCGGAACCCGACCAGGTCGGTGGCGGCGCAGCGCTCGGCCAGGGCCTGGTGCTCGTCGAGGAAGGCGGCCACCGGCTGGGGGTCGGAGGCGTCCTCGGCCCCGAACGCGACCAGCCCGCGCAGGCCCATCGCCTCCAGTCCATCCACCGCGCCCAGGCTGGCCAGGGAGCCCATGTTGGTGTGGCAGAA
>DATHIG010000753.1:0-10783 GCA_035490035.1 Actinomycetes bacterium | reverse complement strand
TCGCGATGCGGCTGCCCGGCCTCCTTTGCTTGACGACTTGGTCGTGATCGAGTTCTGAGTTATGCTCGCGCCGCTTGTCCGGTACGGGTGTGCTCTGCCGTGCGGCAATACGCCGATCGCGACGTCCCGCCGTCAATCTGGAGGCCTCGGTCCATGAAGCGACGTGTCGCAGTCCTGCTCTTCGCGGTCCTCGCCGCAGTCGGCCTGTCGGTTGGCCCAGCCCGAGGGGCGACCGCGCTGGTGGTCGACGACGACACCGGCGGGCGCTGCGTCTTCGGCGATCGCGACTACAGCACGATCCAGGCCGCGGTGGACGAGGCGGCCTCCGGCGACCTGATCCGGGTCTGCCCGGGCACCTACATCGAGACCGTGGTCGTGGCGAAGAAGCGCCTGACCATCAAGGGCGCCAAGGCCGGAGTGGACGCCCGCTGGCGCACCGGCACGAACGGCGAGTCGATCGTCACCATCGACCCCGACGCCGTCCCCCCCGACCCGGAGGCCCCTGACGGCCTGGTGCAGCTGCGCGCCGACAACATCACCTGGGACGGATTCCTGATTGCCGACAACACCTTCGGCCCCGGCATCTCGACGAGCCCCGACGCCTCTGGCTACGAGATCCGCAACACCATCTTCAACGACAACGGGCTCGGCCTGTACCTGCACTCCAAGGGTGAGCGGAGGACCAACGTTCGCAGGAACCGCTTCCACGCCAACAACGAGTTCGAGCAGCCGGGCGCCGGCACCGGCATCTACTCCGAGCTGGGCGCGCGCTGCATCCTGATCGCCGACAACCTGTTCGAGAAGCACAACGAAGCCGGGATCCTCTTCGCCGACAGCGTCCAGAAGTCGTGCATCTGGGTGGAGCGGAACAAGAGCATCGACGACCGCAGCTTCGCCACGTTCTTCGCCAGCTCCCACCTGCACCTGACGGCGAACACCGTCAGGAGCAACCGCCCGGGCGACCTCACGCACGGCTCGGCGATCTTCATCGGCGCCCGCAACAAGCATGTGGTCGTGCTGAGGAACCACATCAAGTCCACCGACGGCAACGGCATCGACGTCAGGGACACGAGTGCGTCGGACACCCTCGGCGAGGCTCCGCCGCAGAAGGTCGACATCCTGAGGAACAAGGTCCGCAACTCCAAGCAGAACGGCATCGATGTGGCCGCCTCGGGCGTCAAGCAGTACGTGGTGCGCGGCAACAACGCGTCGGGCAACGGTGTCGGGATCCACGTCGGTCCGGAGACCCACGGCGTCGGCCCGGAGACCGCCGACGCCTTCCTCGCCAACAACATCGCCCGCGGCAACACCGTGCTTGACTGCCAGGACACGACGAAGGGTGACGGCACGGCAGGCACCGACAACACCTGGCGCAACAACGCCGGCAACAGCGACCAACCCGACGGCATCTGCCATCCCCACCGGCGCACGGCCGACCCCGGGCACCACCATGGCAAGCCCAAGCCCCACAAGAAGAAGAAGCACCCCAAGCGCTGCTTCCCCATGGGCGTCAGGGCGATCTAGCCCCTTCCTCAACTGGAGGATCCGTGCGTCGATGAATCTCCCGTCGGCCGAGATGAGGATCGGGGGAGTGCCGGTGCAGCTGGCGACGAGGGTCTTCGTCTGCGCTGCCGTGCTCGTCGTCCTCATCGGTGGCAACCAGGCGGCCAGCGCCCACCCGCGCCCCGCCGCCAAGACCCTGCAGCAGCACGGCTTGGCCGCCTACGACTGGCACCCGGCCAGCCAGCTCACCACCAGCCAAGCCCGCCAGCGCTTTGGCTACCTCCGCCAGAACGGCTTCAAGACCGTCTACCTCGACCTCGGCGACTACCTCGACGCCGCCGACCAGCCGGAGAGCGAGGAACAGCAGGAACGCATCGCCGAGCTGCGGCGCAGCCTCAAGCGCTACGTGTCGGATGCGTCCAGCTTCGGGCTGGCCGTCCATGCCGTCGGCGGCGGCCCCAGCTGGACCGACGAGCGGCTGCGCTATCTGGGGCCGCTGCTGGTCGAGCTGGTCGCCGACTACAACGCCGACGCCGACGCCGACGAACGCCTGAGGGGCGTCAACCTCGACATCGAACCGTACGCGGACCCGAGCTTCTTCGACGACGTGGAATCCTCGATCGACGCCTATCTCCAGACCATCGAGGACATCGTCCAGACCTATCGGCCGCTGGCCGGCCGGTTCCCCAATCGCCAGCTCCAGCTCGGCTTCGCCATCCCGTTCTGGCTCGACGCAGGCCGCGAGGCCCCTGGCCCCGTCACCTTCAACGGCGCGACCAAGGCCGCCGCCTTCCACATCATCGACATGATCAAGGACCTTCGCCGCGCCTACCTCGTGGTGATGAGCTACCGCAACTTCGCGAAGGGCACCGACGGGTCCATCTTCCACGCCCGGAAGGAGTTCGTGTACGCGAGCTTGAAGCGGGCGAAATGCGGGCTGCTGATCGGCCAGCAGTTCACCGACGCCGAACCGGCCAAGACCACCTTCCACGGCCGCAGCCGTCGTGCCTTCGACAATGCGGCGGAGCAGATCGTCAGGGCCTTCGGTCACGTCGCCCAGTTCCGGGGCCTGTCGATCGACGACCTCGATGCCTACATGGCCCTCGACTAGGGAGGCTTGAGAGGTGACAACCGCCGTGCGTCCGCCGGACTTCAAGTCCTTGTTCGAGTCAGCGCCGGGTTCGTTTCTCGTGCTGGACCCAGATCTGATCATTGTGGCCGTGAGCGACGCCTACCTGCGGGCCACCATGACCAGCCGGGAGGAGATCGTGGGGCGTGGCCTCTTCGAGGTCTTCCCCGACAACCCTGACGATCCCGAGGCCACTGGCGAAGGAAACCTCCGCGCCTCGCTGGACCGGGTGTCCAGGGACCGGGTGCCCGACACGATGGCGGTGCAGCAGTACGACATCCGGCGCCCCGAAGCAGAGGGCGGAGGCTTCGAGGTCAGGCACTGGAGCCCGCTCAACTCGCCGGTCCTGGGGCCGGACGGGGAGCTCGCCTACATCATCCATCGGGTGACCGATGTCACCGAGTTCGTCCAGCTCAAGCAGCAGGATCAGCTCACAACGAGCCTCCGGCAGGACAACGCCCGGATGGAGGCCGAGATCCTCCAGCGCTCCAGGGAGCTGCAGGAAGCCAACCGCCGGCTGCGAGCAGCCGACCTGGCCAAGAGCGAGTACCTGTCGCGGATGAGCCACGAGCTGCGGACGCCGCTCAACGCCATCCTCGGCTTCGCCCAGCTGCTGGAGATGGACGAGCTCCGCGAGGACCAGCAGGAGAGCCTGGGCTACATCCTCTCGGCCGCGCGACACCTGCTCGCCCTCATCAACGAGGTGCTCGACATCGCCGCCATCGAGGCGGGCCGGCTCACCCTCTCGCTGGAGCCGGTCTGGGTCGCCGACGTGGTGTCCGAGACCGTCAGCCTGATCCGGCCGCTGGCCGACCAGCAGGGCATCCTGCTGGTGAGCCCGGCCCGGACCTGCGACGCGCACGTCCTCGGCGACCGCCAGCGCCTCAAGCAGGTCCTGCTGAATCTCCTGTCCAACGCGGTCAAGTACAACCGGCCGGCCGGCAGCGTCCACCTCACCTGCGAGCACGTGAACGGGCGGCTCCGCGTCAAGGTCGCCGACACCGGGCCGGGCATCCCAGCCGAGGCGCTCGAGCGCCTGTTCGTCCCGTTCGAGCGGCTCGGCAGCGAGCACGGCACCGTCGAGGGCACCGGCCTGGGTCTCCCCCTCTCCAAGCGCCTGGCCGACGCCATGGGTGGGTCCCTGGAGCTGGAGACCATCCCCCAGCAGGGCAGCACCTTCTGGGTGGAGCTGCCCCTGATCGAGGCGCCGGCCGAGGCCGCCGCCGACCTCGCCGCCGCGCCCCAGCCCGAGCCGGAGCAGGTCGAGCAGACCGGGCACGACCTGACCGTGCTCTACATCGAGGACAACGTGTCCAACCTGCAGCTGGTGGAGCGGGTCATGCAGCGGCGGGGAATCGCGCTGATCTCGGCCATGCGACCCCAGCTCGGCCTCGACCTGGCCGGCGAGCATCAACCCGACCTGATCCTGCTCGACCTTCACCTCCCCGACATGCCTGGTCAGGAGGTCTTTCGCCGGCTTCGAGCCAATGCCAAGACGGCCGAGATCCCGGTCGTCGTCCTCAGTGCCGACGCCAGGCCGAACCTGATCAGCCGGATGCTCGACGACGGAGTGCGGGCCTTCCTGACCAAGCCGCTGGACGTCAAGGAGCTGCTGGAGCTGATCGACGCCGTCGCCGACGAGCGGGCACGCAGGATGGAGATCGCTCCGTAGAGGTTCGTCTCGCTGCCTTCGCCAGCGGCGGGTGGCCGGCCGGCATGGGCCGGTGGGCTGGCTGGTGTCCGCCTCGGCCTTGGCCGTGGCGTCGGTGTTCCCACTCCTCCTAACTTAGGTGGTATGAAGGCGGACAACCCAGCACAGGCGGGGTGAGGTGATGCACGGGGCCGAGCTGCTGCTGTTGCTGCTGATGGTGGCCGTGGCGGGGCTGAGCATCCTGGCGCGCCCGCTCGGGGTGCCCTACCCGATCCTGCTGGTGCTCGGCGGCCTGCTGCTGGGGTTCGTCCCGGGCCTGCCCGTTGTGCGGCTGCCGCCCGAGCTGGTACTGGTGCTGTTCCTGCCGCCGTTGCTGTACGTCGCCGCGTTCTTCTCCTCGCTGCGGGACCTGCGGGCCGACCTGCGGGCCATCTCGCTTACCGCGGTCGGGCTGGTGCTGGCAACGATGAGCGCCGTCGCCGTGACCGCCCACGCCCTGGTGGACGGGCTGTCGTGGGGGGCGGCGTTCACCCTCGGGGCGATCGTCTCGCCCACCGACGCGTTGGCCGCCACCGCCGTGGCCCGCCGGCTGGGCGTGCCCCGCCGGCTGGTCACCGTGCTGGAGGGCGAGAGCCTCATCAACGACGCGACCGCCCTGGTCGCCTACCGCATTGCGGTGGCCACGGCGGTCGGGGGAAGCTTTGTGGTGTGGGAGGCCGGCCTGCGGTTCGTGGCCGGCGTGGCCGGCGGCGTGGCGGTCGGGCTGATCGTCGGCTGGCTGGTTGCGGTGATCCGCCGCCGCCTGGAGGACCCGCCGGCCGAGATCGTCCTGTCGGTGGTGACCGGCTACGCCGCCTATCTGCCCGCCGAGCGGCTGGGGGTCTCGGCGGTGCTGGCGGCGGTGACCGCCGGCCTGTTCATCGGCTGGCGCGCCCCGGAGCTCGCGTCCCCGGCGACGCGGCTGCTGGCGTTCTCGTTCTGGGAGATCCTGGTCTACCTGCTCAACGCGGTCCTGTTCATCCTGGTCGGGCTGCAGCTGCGGCCGATCCTGGACCAGGTGAGCGGACGCTCGGCCGCGACCCTGCTCGGGCTGGCGGCGCTGATCAGCGCCGTGGTGATCGCCGCGCGTATCGCCTGGGGGTTCACCATCCCCTACCTGGTCCGGGCGCTGGACCGGCGCCCCAGCCAGGTCGCCAGGCGGGTCGGCGCCAGGCAGCGGCTGATCTCGGGCTGGAGTGGGATGCGCGGCGCGGTCTCGCTGGCGGCCGCGCTGGCGCTGCCGCTGGAGACCGACAGCGGGCAGCCGTTCCCGGAGCGGGACCTGATCATCTTCGTGACCTTCGGGGTGATCTTCACCACCCTGGTCGTCCAGGGGTTCACGCTGCCCGCGCTGATCCGCCGCCTCGGCGTCCACGACGACGGCGGCGAGGAACGGGAGGAGCTGCAGGCGCGCCTTGGCGCGGCGGACGCGGCGTTGGCCCGGCTGGAGGAGCTCGCGGGCGAGGAGTGGACCCGGGAGGACACGGTGGAGCGGCTGCGGGGCCTGTACCAGTTCCGCCGCCGGCGCCTGAAGGCACGCGCCGGGATATTGGAGGACGACGGCTCCGAGGACCGGTCGCTGGCCTACCAGCGGCTGGTGCGCGAGCTGCTGGAAGCCCAGCGACGCGCCATCATCCGGCTCCGCAACCAGGGCGTGATCAGCGACGGCGTCATGCACCGCGTCGAGCGGGAGCTGGACCTGGAGGACTCCCGCCTGGAGATCTAGCTCAAACGCCTCAGTCGATCAGATCACGGCGGTCTTGTTCTCGAGCAGCACCTCGCTGCCTCCTCCGTTCCGGACTCGTCACAGGCGGACGTACCGGGCCATGTTGGGATGGTCGAAGATCATCGTCTCCTGCATGGTGAGCTCCCGCCCCTTGCCTGCTTCCACGGCCCGCCGGTACATGGCGAGGGCGATGGCCAGGTCGACGAAGGCGAGCCCGACGGCGTTGAAGTAGACGCGCTCGTCGTCGGTCTCCCGGCCCGGCTTCTCGCCCGCGACGACCTCGTCGAGGTTCCCGTGGACGTCGGCGTCGCGCAGCTCGCCGTCCTGGTACATCCGGCTCAGGGTCTGCGTGCGATGCTTGACCGTCTCCCAGTCGTCACACACGATCTTCTCGCACTGCTTGGCCACCGCGTACTCGTCCTCCCAGCCGCCGACGTGGCTGTAGAAGGACCCTGGGCTCATCCAGGCGGCCTTGAGCAGCGGAGCCTGGGCGCTGGTCGCGGTGACCAGGATGTCGGCCCCCTCCATGGCACGGGCGCCGTCGGTGCCGGCCGTCACCAGCTCCATGTCGGGGACCAGCGGTGCAAGCTCGCGCACGAACTGCTGCTCCTCTTCGGCGGTCCTGGCCGAGACCCGGCATTCCACCAGCGTCGGACACACCGTCTTCATGGCCAGCAGGTGCATCTTGGCCTGCTCGCCGCTGCCGATGAAGCCGATCACGCGGGCGTCCCGGGGCGCGAAGTGCTTGGCCGCGAGCGCTCCGATCGCCCCGACCCGGATGTTGGAGGCCAGCGTCCCCTCGAGCACCGCGATCGGGAACCCCTTCTCGATCTCCGAGAGGATGAACAGGGCGGTGAGGTTCTGGAGGCCGAACCTCGGCACGTTGGGCGGGAAGACCGACACCCATTTCATGCCGCAGACCTTCTCGAGCAGCAGCGCCGACGGGAGGCAGTTGATCCGCTCCTGCGTCTCCTGGTTGAAGATCTGCACGATCTTGTCGGGGAACAGCACGTCGCCGTTGCGGTGGGCGAGCAGCGCCGACTCGGCGGCCTGGATCGCCAGCCGGAAGTCGAGGCAGCCCGCCTCCAGCAGGTCCTCCTGGGCAAGGTAGGTGAATCGGATCGCATGCTGGGCCTCGCTCATGGTGTTCCCTCCTCCAGGAACGCGACCGCGCGGCAGAACGCCGCTTCGCCGCCGACGAACTTCCATGGGAAGCAGCCGAACTGGATGCGCTGGTCGAGCACCTCGTCGATCTGGCCGCCCAGGTTCTCGATGTGGATGATGTCGTGGGGGAACAGCAGGGTGTGCATGATCTGGAGGTCCCGGCGGGGGAACACCTGGTCCAGGGAGCGGCCCAGCGCGGCCTCGGCGTCCTCGGCCTCGTCGGGACGGATCTTGCGGATGACGGTGTTCATCGGGTGGTCGGCGCTGCCGGCATCCACGGCCAGCCAGCGCACCCCGCGGTCCAGCACCCACTCGGCGAACTCCCGGGTCGGGCCCGGGTGGCGGACGAAATAGCGGGTCTCGTCGACCTGGCTGCGGTCGACCCAGTTCTCGTTGTAGAAGCGGTGATAGCCGGTGTGGATGATCAGGATGTCGTCGCGCTCGACCCGCAGCCCGGTCTCGCGCTCCCAGCGCTCGAACTGCTCGGGACCGTAGAGCTGGTAGTCGCCGATGCCCATCCGCTCCAGGTCGACCACGACCGCGGACCCGACCAGCCAGGGCAATGGCAGCTCGCCGATGGTCTTGCCGGCCGACCAGAAGTGGACCGGGCCGTCCAGGCGGGTGCCGACGTGCAGCGTCGAGGTGATCTCCTGCCCGCCGACCTTGTCGAAGGCGAGCCGCTTGACCCACTTGATCGAGGGGCCGTCGTAGCTCGCGAACGCCGGCGTGTGCATGCTGAAGTCCTGCGACAGGTCCAGGACCCGCATCCGCTCGAACGCCACCTCACCGTCTCCCTTCACCGTCGGTCACCATCCGCTGATCCTCGCATGCCGGCCTGCGACAATGGTCGACGTGATCCGCGTGGCGCTGGTCACCGGCCGCCGGGTCGGCCGCGCGTCGGTGTTGACGGCGACCGTCCCATGGCGTGATCGGCGGTGAGGAGCAGGGCGGTGGCGGCGATCCCGGCGGCGTAGGCCCGGCCGCTGCCGTGGCCCAGCCGCTCCAGCCGGCGCAGCGCGGCCGGCCAGGCGGCCTCCCCAGCCGGGCCGAGGTCCAGCAGCCGCCCGGCCGGTTCGGCCAGCAACCCCCTACAGGCCAGCTGGAGCAGGGTCGCGGCCAGGGCCGTCGTCCGTCCGGGGGGTGCTGGGACCAGGGGAAATCGGGACCGCGGGGCCGGCCCGGGGCGTGCTGGGGCCGTGGGGGTTCGGGAGGGCTGGGGCGACCTCCCTGATGCGGCCGGGGCCAGGGCGGCCAGCAGCGCGGTCCGGGACGGCTGGTCGACGCCGGCCGCGGGCCCGAGAACGGCCAGGGTCCCGGCGACGGCGGCCAGCAGGTCGTCGCCCTCCGGGGTCAGCCCCGGGCCGCGACCCAGCAGCCGACCCGCCGCCTCCGCCGCTGCCGCCGGGTTGCGCTCCCGGACGGCCCGCAGCAGCACCTCCAGCCCGGCCGCGCCGTCCGGATCGGCGGCCGTTGCCAGCCCGACCCCGGCCAGCCCCTCGACCAGTGCGGCCGGGTCCGGGTGGGGGCTGACCCCGATGGCGGCCAGCAGCGCCGCCCCCCGCCGCCCGACCGCCTCCGAACCCCCGCCGGGAGAGGGGGCCGTCGCCGGGCCGGTGGGTGGGGGAGGGACCGCCGGGTCCCAGGCCGGGGGATCGGCGGGATCCCAGACGACCCGGAGACCGCCCAGCTCGACCCGGCCGGGGGCGAAGCGGACCGCCGACCCAGCAGCCACGACCCGGGCCAGGGCACCGGCGCCGGCGGTCAGCGCGACCCCGTTGGGCAGCAGCGGCACCTCGCGGGTGGTGAGCACGACCACGAACCCGCCCAGGTCGACCCAGGCGGCCGTGGCCCCGGCGCCGAGCACCTCGCCGCAGGCCTCGCCGGCGGTGGCCCCGGCACCGGCGTCCTGGCCCTCGGCCTCCTCGGCGGTGGCTCCGGCGCCGAGCACCCCGCCCGAGGCCTCGCCGGCGGGGGCTCCTGCACCGAGCACCCCGCCCGGGGCCTCGCCGGCGTTGGCCAACCGCTCCAGGACCGGGGTGGCGACGCGGTGGGCGGGGAGGACGGGCACGGGCCGGGGTCAGGAGTCGGCGGCCAGGGCCCGGGTGGCGGCGACGAACGCCTCCATCGGGGGCTCGACCAGGCCGGCGCCGACCTGCCCGACGCCGGGGTCCTTGTGGGCGATGCCGGTGTTGACGGTGGGCAGGACACCGGTGTGGACCACCTCGCGGCAGTCGATGCCGAGCGGGCTGCCGCGGAACCCGAGCGTCGGCAGCTGGAAGGAGACGCTCTCGGCCCAGGTGATCTCGTACATCTTGAGGGTGGCCGCGATCGCGTCCTCGGGGCTGCCGCCGACGAAGCGGACGACGGCCGGTGCGGCGGCCATGGCGAACCCGCCGATGCCGATGGTCTCGGTGATGGTGGAGTCGCCGATGTCGCGGTTGGCGTCCTCGGGGCCGAACCCGGGCAGGTACAGCCCGTCGACCACCCCGGCCGGGCCGGTGAACCAGCGGTCGCCGGTGCCGGCCAGGCGCACCCCGAACTCGGTGCCGTTGCGGGCCATGGCGGTCACCACCGAGGAGCCGGCGGTCCCGGCGGCGGCGTCGGCGGTGGCCTTGCCGGCGGCCATGGCCAGGTTGAGGAAGAAATGGTCGTTGCCGGAGATGAACCTGGCCGCCGCGACCACGTCATCGGTCGGCTCCTCGATGGTCAGCAGGGCCGGCAGCAGCGTGCGCAGCAGCAGCGAGGTGCCCGCCCGGTTGCGGTTGTGGCCCTCGTCGCCCATCTGCAGCGCCTGGGCGATCAGCGCCCGCAGGTCCAGCGGCTCCTCCAGCCGGGCCAGCGCGGCCCGCAGCACCCTGGCCAGCACGTCCCGCATCCAGGCCAGCCGCTCCAGCACCTCGGCGTCGTAGGCGCCGTACCGCAGGACCTTGCCCAGGCCCTCGTTCAGGGTGCAGTAGGCGCGGTTGCCGCGCTGGCCGTTCTCCACGATCCAGACCGGCATGGAGGCGCTGACCACCCCGGCCATCGGCCCGACGGTGCCGCGTTCATGGCAGGGCCCGAACCGCAGCTCGCCCCTGGCCGCCAGCCGGGTCGCCTCGTCGGGGTCGGCGGCGATCCCCTCGTGGATGGCCGCCCCGATGATCGCGCCCCGCAGCGGACCGCACATGTCGGCCCAGCCGATCGGCGGGCCAGCATGCAGCAGGGTCCGCTCGTCCAGGTCGGGCAGCAGGTCGCCGGCCCGGCCGATCCCGACCACCCGGGGCTCGGCCGCCTGCATGGCCGCCACCGCCCGGTCGTTGGCCGCGGCGATCCCGGCCTCCCGGGCGGCCAGCCGGGTCAGGGCCTCCTCGGCCCCGGGCGCGGGAGGTCGCCACTCGACCCGCTCCACGCCAACCTCCTGGCGTTCCAGCTCCCCGGCGAACAGCTCGACGCCAATGTTGGCGGCCTTCAGCGGCCGCCCCAGCAGCAGCCCGTTCATGGCGCCTCCCCGGCCTGGTCGTCGGAGCCGGACGGTCGGCGTGGGCGACCCAACCCGGCGCCGGGCCCTCCCGGCCCCGGCCCTGGGCGAAAC
>DATHIG010000752.1:0-2998 GCA_035490035.1 Actinomycetes bacterium | reverse complement strand
AGCGCGAGCAGGTGCCGGCCACCCCGCATCATCTGGTTGACGCTGTCGTGTTGCTCCCCGGTCAGGTCGTCGAACTGCAGCAACTGGCCGAACCCCAGGATGGCGTTGAGCGGGGTGCGCAGTTCGTGACTGATGCGGGAGAGGAACTCGTCCTTCAGCCGGGACGCGTCGCGCGCCTGGTCGCGAGCGACCTCGAGCGCAGCCTCGACCCGCCACTGGCGCCGCTGGAGCCACACGAGCAGGACGATCCCACAGCACACGATCACGCCCAACGGGATCGCGATCGCGAGCATGGTGGTTCGGGTCGCATCCACGCCGCGGTACGCCTGGGCATGCGGCACCGCGGCGAACACCGTCCAGCCGAGCGGGTCGACCGGTCGGTGGACCACCAGCATGGCTTCACCGCGAACGTCGATGTCGGCGAGCTGCCCGTCGCGCTGCGACGCCGCCTGCCCGATCGGCTCACCGGCGACCGGCTTGAGGCCAGCCGGGCGGCCTCCGGGTGCCGCCAGCAGTTTGCCATGCTGGTCAGCGACCCACAGGTTCACGCCCTGGACCGCGGCCACGCTGTCGGCGAGCGGCTGCACCGCGTCGAGCTCGACGCCCAGCAGGATGATGGCGAGAGGTTTGCCGGGCGTCCCACCGTCCGGGCTCGGGGCACGCACGTAGGTCGCGATCGTCACGACCAGGGGATGGCCTGCCTGGGCCGACTCGAACGCTTCGGACGTGTAGGTATCGCCCGCGGCGATCAGCCCCCGGTAGTAGTCTCGCATGCTGAAGTCCTTGCCGATGAGCTCCGGCGCCACGGGCGAGCCGAGCAGGATGCCCTCAAGGTCGAGCAGGCCCGTGGCGACGACTCCGTCGCGGGAGGCCTGGAGTGCCGCGAGCTCCCGCCTGATCTCGGCGTGGTCGAGCCGGCGCGGGTCGGCGACGGCGCGCGCCAGCCGCGGGCGCTTGGCCTCGGCCTCGACAAGGGTGACGAATCCTCCGAGCTGTTCGGCCAGCAAGGTGGCCGACATCGCGGTCGTCACCCGCAGGCGCACCGCCACCTCATCGCGTACGGCGTCCTGCGCACGCGCCATCGTCAACCTGGCCAGCAGCACCAGAGGGAGCAGAGCCACCAGGGTGGCGACGAGGCCGAGCCGGATGCTGCGGCGCGCCAGCCGGGGCTTCGCCGGTGGCGTTGGTGCGTTGTCCTCCATCGTCATCCCAACGCGCGATTGCATCCGGTTGGCGATCCATGCAGCTGGGCGTGCCTGCCAGCCATCTCCCCTCATGTCTATCGGCCCGCCGGCTGCCTTCCTGAATCGTCTGGGGCGCCATCGGAGATCGTGACGGGTTGGTCAGCTTGCGGGCCTCGAGCAGCTGCGCTGCGTGCATGGCGGGTGCCGCTGAACGTGATTCCAAAAGTCAAGACTAGTCCGAAATGATCAGCTATGGCAGTCTACGCGGTCCGGGGTCATCGTCACCTTCGGCGGGGGTGAACGTCATGAGGACTCGTGCTGTTCATGGAGATCCCAGGCCGGACGGATGCCCATACCCTAAGGGTTCCCACGGCGCCGTCGTCTCGGCCGTCCGGCCGTCGCCGCCTGGCCAGCCGGCCTCGACGCGGCCGGTCGATCAGGGCGCCGCCGAGGAATTCCTGGCCCTCTACCATGCCGAGAACCCGGATGCTGGGCCGATCCGGCCGCGGGTCGAGGAGGTCCGGGCCCAGATCGAGCGGTACGGGACCTACGCCCACACCGCCGCCGAGTTGACCTTCGGGGCCCGGGCTGCCTGGCGCAACAGCAGCCGTTGTATCGGCCGGCTCTACTGGCGCAGCCTGCGTGTGCGCGACCGTCGCCACATCACCGCCGCCGAGCAGGTGGCCGCCGAGGCCTTCGCGCACCTGCGGGAGGCCACCAACGGGGGACGGGTACGACCGACCCTCACCGTCTTCGCCGCGAACACGCCCAAGCGCCCCGGAACGCGGATCTGGAACGAGCAGCTGATCCGCTATGCCGGCTACCGGCGATCAGATGGGAGGGTGATCGGCGACCCGCGGTACGCCAACTTCACCGACGCCGTGCGCGGGCTCGGTTGGCCGGGGGGACCCGGCACACCCTTCGACGTGCTGCCGCTGGTCGTTGAGGCCCCCGGGGAGCCGCCCCGGCTGTTCGACCTCCCCGGGGACGCCGTGCTCGAGGTGCCCCTCAGCCACCCCCGCTACCGGTGGTTCGCCGAGCTCGAGCTGCGCTGGCACGCCGTGCCCGCCATCTCCAACATGTGCCTGGAGATCGGCGGCATCTGCTACCCGGCCGCGCCCTTCAACGGCTGGTACATGGGCACCGAGATCGGCGCCCGCAACCTGGCCGACGTCGACCGCTATGACCTGCTGCCCGCGGTCGCCGACCGGCTGGGGCTCGACACCGCCGACGAGCGGGCGCTGTGGCGTGACCGGGTGCTGGTCGAGCTCAACCTCGCCGTGCTGCACTCCTTCGATACGGCTGGGGTCACCATCGCCGACCACCACACCGAGTCCCGCCGCTTCCTGACCCACCTGGCCAGGGAGGAACGTGCCGGCCGGAGCACGCCCGCCGACTGGTCGTGGATCGTGCCGCCCATGTCGGGTGCCGCCACCCCGGTGTTCCACCGCTACTACCACAACGCCGATCTTCGGCCGAACTACGTCCACCACCGGTAAGCACCGGCGCCTGCTCTGGTCTAGGTTGGATGCCTTGTCTCCTGCTGCGCGGTCGCCGGTGGCAGTCGCCGTGGCCGGCCGGGGAGGGGGTCGTCATCGGTACCCGGATTCGTTAGGGTCATCGGCAGGAGCGCGGTGCGATGGCCGGTTGTTGGGCAAGACCGTCAGGGGTTCGCTGGCTGAGCGGGCTGCTGGTCAGCGTCACCATGGTGGCTGCGGTCAGCGGCCTCATCGGGCTGCTGGAGCCGCACGTCCCGGTGCTGAGCCTGCTGGTGCTGTACATCCTGGCCGTTCTGCCGGTGGCCATCGTGTGGG
>DATHIG010000751.1:0-8360 GCA_035490035.1 Actinomycetes bacterium | reverse complement strand
AACGCCGTGGGCCGTGTTGTAGGCGATCTGCTTGTCCCGCCTGCGATTGGTCTCGTCGATGGCGTGCTTCATCGAGTCGGTCATCCGGTCGGCGTACATGTGCACCTGCCCGGAGACGTTGCGGGCGGCGCGGCCGATGGTCTGCACCAGGGAGGTCCCCGAGCGGAGGAAGCCCTCCTTGTCGGCGTCGAGGATCGCGACCAGGGTAACCTCTGGCAGGTCGAGGCCCTCACGGAGCAGGTTGATGCCGACCAGCGTGTCGAACTCGCCGAGCCGCAGGTCGCGGAGGATCTCGATGCGCTGGATGGTGTCGACCTCGCTGTGCAGGTACCGCACCTTGACGCCCATCTCGAGCAGGTAGTCGGTGAGGTCCTCGGCCATCTTCTTGGTCAGGGTGGTGACCAGCACCCGCTGGTCGCGGTCGACCCGCTGGCGGACCTCGTGGATCAGGTCGTCGATCTGGCCCTTGGTCGGCCGGACCAGCACCTCGGGGTCGACCAGGCCGGTCGGCCGGATGATCTGCTCGACCACCGTGCCCGACTCGCGCAGCTCGTAGGGGCCTGGGGTGGCCGAGACGAACACCCGCTGGCCGATCCGCTCCAGGAACTCGTCGAACCGCAGCGGCCGGTTGTCGGCCGCCGACGGCAGCCGGAAGCCGTGCTCGATCAGGGTCGACTTGCGGCTCCGGTCGCCCTCGTACATGCCGCCGACCTGCGGCACGGACACGTGCGACTCGTCCAGGAACACCACGAAGTCGTCGGGGAAGTAGTCGAGCAGGGTGAACGGCGGGGTGCCGGGGGCGCGCCCGTCGATCGGACGGGAGTAGTTCTCGATCCCGTTGCAGGAGCCGACCTCGCGCAGCATCTCCAGGTCGTAGTTGGTGCGCATGCGCAGCCGCTGCGCCTCCAGCAGCTTGCCCTCCCGCTCCAGCTCCTGGAGGCGCTGCGCCAGCTCGACCTCGATGGCGGCGATGGCCCGGCGCATCCGCTCCGAGCCGGCGACGTAGTGGGTGGCCGGGAACACGAACAGCTCGTCCCGCTCGCCGACGATCTCGCCGGTCACCGGGTCCATGACCAGGATCCGCTCGACCTCGTCGCCGAAGAACTCCAGGCGCATGGCCCGCTCCTCGTAGGCCGGGAACACCTCGAGGGTGTCGCCGCGGACCCGGAACTTGCCCCTGACGAAGCTCAGGTCGTTGCGGTCGTACTGGATGTCGACCAGCTTGCGCAGCACCCCGTCGCGGTCGTACTCCTGGCCGGTCTTCAGCCACAGCATCTGGTCGCGGTACTCCTGCGGCGAGCCGAGGCCGTAGATGGCCGACACCGACGCCACCACGATCACGTCCCGCCTGGTCAGCAGGGACAGGGTGGCCGAGTGGCGCAGCCGGTCGATCTCCTCGTTCATCGAGGAGTCCTTCTCGATGTAGGTGTCGGTCTGGGGGATGTAGGCCTCTGGCTGGTAGTAGTCGTAGTAGGAGACGAAGTACTCGACGGCGTTGCCGGGGAACAGCTCCTTGAACTCGTTGGTGAGCTGGGCCGCGAGCGTCTTGTTGGGGGCCATGACCAGGGCCGGGCGGTCCAGCCGCTCGATCACCCCCGCCATGGTGCGGGTCTTGCCCGACCCGGTCACGCCCAGCAGCGTGACCGCCTGCTCGCCGCCGGTGATGCCGCGGACCAGCTCGTCGATGGCCTGCGGCTGGTCGCCGGCGGCGGGCATGTCGCTGTGAAGCTTGAACGCGGGCATCGGGGGGAACTCTCCGGGGCTGGAACGGGCTTGACAAGAACCTCCAGTGTACGGGCCGGGCACGACAGCGTCGTGGCCGGAGCTTGACCGGGCCGAGATCCGGCCGGGGTAGAGTATGCGGCCGTGCCCCTGAACGGCCGCGAGCTGGGAGCGTCATGGAGAGCTTCGTCATCAAGGGCGGGCAGCCGCTGAGCGGCACCATCCGCCCGGCCGGGAACAAGAACGCCGCCCTGCCCATCGTGGCCGCGTCGCTGCTGGCCGACGAGCCGGTGCTGCTCAACAACGTGCCGCACATCCTGGACGTCGAGACCATGCTGGAGCTGGTCGCCTCCACCGGGGCGACGGTCGAGCGGTGCGGCCCCAACCAGGTCCGCATCGACCCGCGCGGCCTGCGCCGGGTGTCCCTCGACCCGGCCCTGTGCACCCGCATCCGGGCCTCGGTGCTGCTGGCGGCGCCGCTGGTCGCCCGCACCGGCCAGTGCCTGCTGCCGCCGCCCGGCGGCGACGTGATCGGCCGGCGGCGGCTCGACACCCACCTGCTGGCGTTCCGGTCGCTTGGCGTCAGCGCCAGGTTCGACCGGGCGCTGGAGCTGGAGGTCGAGCAGCTCCGCGGGGGGCCGATGTTCCTGGACGAGGCGTCGGTGACGGCCACCGAGAACGCGATCATGGCCGCCGTGCTGGCCGAAGGCGAGACGACCATCGGCAACGCCGCCTGCGAGCCCCACGTGCAGGACCTGTGCCGCTTCCTGGTCGGCCTCGGGGCGCGCATCAACGGCATCGGCTCCAACCTGCTCCACATCGAGGGGGTGGAGCGGCTGGGCGGCGGCGAGCACACCATCGGCACCGACTACATCGAGGTGGCCAGCTTCATCGGCCTGGCCGCGGTCACCGGCGGCGAGCTGGTGGTCGAGCAGGTGATCGAGGACGACCTGCGCCCGGTCGAGGTCGGCTTCAGCCGCCTCGGGCTCACCTGGGAGCTGGACGGCGGCCGCCTGCGGGTCCCCCGCGACCAGGTCCTGGCCGTCACCGACGACCTCGGCCAGGCCATCCCCAAGATCGACGACGGCCCCTGGCCGGCGTTCCCGGCCGACCTGACCTCGATCGCGGTCGCGGTCGCGACCCAGGCCCGCGGGACCGTCCTGATCTTCGAGAAGATGTTCGAGAACCGGCTGGTGTTCGTGGACAAGCTGGTCGGCATGGGGGCCAGGATCATCGTCTGCGACCCCCACCGGGTGGTCGTCAACGGCCCGACCCGGCTGTACGGCGAGCGGTTGGAGTCCCCCGACATCCGCGCCGGCATGGCCATGCTGCTGGCCGCCCTCGCCGCCGACGGCGAGTCCATCATCGGCAACGTCGGCCAGATCGACCGGGGCTACGAGCGCATCGACGAGCGGCTGCGCGCGCTCGGGGCCAACATCGAGCGCACCGGCTGAGCGCCGCCGCCGTGGCTCTCGGGGCAGGCGACTGCGAGCGGCTGCACGACGGGCTGATCGCCCAGCCGGTCAACACCGCTTCGGCGCTGGCGTACCTCGCCGTTGGGGCCTGGCTGGTCGGCCAGGGCCTGCGCCCTGGGACGGCCCGACGCCGGACGGTGGGGTTCGGCCTGGCCGTCGCCGTCGCCGGGATCGGCAGCGTCGACTACCACGGCCCCGGCTCGCCGGCCGCCCGCTTGCTGCACGACGGCGGCCTGTACGCGGTGGTGTCGCTGGTCGCCGTCAACGAGCTGGCTCGCCGGGGCCGGCGGGCCGCCTGGATCCCGCGCCGCCGGGCCGCCTACCTGTCGGCGCTGGCCGCCGTGGCCGCCGGTGCTGGCTGCTGGTGGCTTGGCCGCACCGGCGGCCCGCTGTGCGACCCCGACAGCCTCCTGCAGGGCCACGCCGCCTGGCACCTGCTCACCGCCGCCGCCCTCGCCCTCTGGGCGACGGCAGCCCTCGAACCCTGACCATGGCACAGGCGCTCCTGGGGGGCGGTGGGGGGAGCGAGCTCCCCCCACATGCATCGAGGACCGCGTGGGGACCGCTCCATCGTGCCTGCCTGCTCAAGCCAGGTCGTAAAACCCGATGTCGGTGCGGCGGATGGTGACCAGGACCGCGTCCGAGGTCCTCTGGGCGTCGGGGGGCGGGCTCTCGGTGAGGATGAGCTGGAAGTAGAGGCTGCGCAGGAAGGCGGTGACGTTGACCCTGGCCGCCGACTCGGTCTCGCTGTCGTAGACCGATCGCCATGACTCCTGGCCGGGGGGCGCGGTGAAGCGGTCCAGCCAGGCGACCAGCCAGGTCCGGTCGACCAGGTTGCGGCGGAGCACGTTGAGGGTGGCGTAGGCCAGGCGCTCGTCCTCGTGGTGGACGAACACGGCCTGGGCCGGGGTGAGCAGCCGGTCGGCGATCGCGTCGAGGATCCGCTGCAGCTCGGTCGCGCCGAGGTGGGCACTGCGGGCCAGCATCATCAGCAGGTCGGCGGTGTGGCCGACCGCGTTCGCCCAGCCGGGCCCCTGGACCCAGCTGCGCAGGTCCCGCTCGCGCAGCAGGTAGCCGAGGGCCGCCTCCAGGAAGCCGTCCAGGTCGGCCTGGTCCAGGAACGGGTTGGCGTTGTCGAAGGCGACGATCTCCATGAGGACCAGCACCGAGTAGGTGCGCAGGAACACCGAGTCGGTGCCCTGCTCGCCCAGGCCGGCCTCCAGGTTGGCGGTCATCTGCTTGGCCATGGTGCGCAGCTGGTCGGCCCCGTACTGGCCGCGCTCGATCCAGGCGGCCAGGATCCGGTAGGCGAACTCGTCGCGCAGCTCCGGGTCGGTGGACCCCAGCCAGCCGAGCAGCTCCGGGGTGAGCTCGGCCACCCACTCGCCCTGCGGAAGGGCGTTCTCGTCGTTGGCGATGACCCGCCAGAAGCTGCGGTCCATCAGCCAGCCCTGCTCCCGCTCACCGGCCCCCTGACGTCGCCGCCCGCGGGCACCCCCAGCAGCTCCACCAGCTCGGTGAGGCTGGTGACCCGGTGGGCGCCGTCCGGGTCGGGGTGGCGGGCGAAGCGGTCGATCAGCACCGGGGTGATCCCGACCTTCCGCGCCCCGGCCACGTCCATCGCCGGCTGGTCGCCGACGTGCACCGACGCCTCGGCCACCGCCCCCGCCTCCCGCAGGGCGGCCCGGAAGATCTCCGGGTCCGGCTTGGCCACCCCGAGCTTGCCCGAGATCGCCACCGCCGCGAACAGGTGGTCGACCCCCTCCAGGGCCAGGACGTCCTCCAGCCAGGGCTCGAAGTTGGACACCACCCCGAGCTTGATCCCCCTTCCGGCCAGCGCGTCCAGGGCCGGGCGGGCGTCGTCGAACAGCTTGTAGCCGGCCGGGTCGCTGAACGACCGGTGCAGCGCCTCGGCCAGCTCGATCCCGTCCCCCTGGTGGCCGAGGCCGGCCAGCGCGTGCCGGTAGAACCCGACCCAGAACGACCGCTGGGTGGCGGGGTCGGTCCAGTCGCTCAGCCACTGCACCGCCCGCGCGGCGGCGGCGACGGCGGCGTCGACCACCGCCTCCTCGAGCGAGAGGCCGTGCTCGGCGGCCACCGCCACGAACCGTCCCTGGAAGCTCGGCGCGGGCGCCAGCAGCGTGTCGCCGGCGTCGAACAGCACGCAATCGAGCGGGTCGGGGATGGGGGGCAGACGGATCATACCGCGCAGGCTACAGCCCCCGACCGGCCGCAGTCACGGGAGGCTGCCGCTGGCGGCCCGGCCGGTCCGCTCGGCCAGCCGGCGCTGCAGCTCCTCCCAGACCTCGTCGACCCGGCGTCCCAGCTCCTCCAGCGACCCCGTATTGTCGATCCGGATGTCGGCCCTGGCCAGGCGTTTCTCCGGCTCGAGCTGGGCCGCGATGCGGGAGGTGGCGTCCCGCGCGCCCATCCCCTTGGCGGCCAGCCGCTCGACCTGGATCTCCCGCGGCGAGTGGGTGACGATCACCACGTCGACCCCATCGGCCAGCCCGGCCTCGATCAGCAGGGCCGCGTCCAGCACCACCACGACGTCCTGGTCGTGGTGGGCCTCGAGGCGGTCGGCGATGCGGGCGAAGATGGCGGGGTGGGTGATCTCGTTGAGCACGGTCAGCTTGGCCTGGTCGCCGAACACGAGGTCGGCGAGGGCCTGCCGGTCGATGCTGCCGTCGGCGTACAGCACCCCCGGGCCGAAGTGGTCGCGGATCTTGCACCAGGCCGGGGTGCCCGGCATGACCACCTGCCTGGCGATGTGGTCGGCGTCGATGATCTCGGCGCCGCGCTCGGCGAGCATGGCCGAAACCGTGCTCTTGCCCGAGGCGATCCCCCCGGTGAGCCCGACCAGCAGCATGGCAGCCGCCCCCTGAAGTCGTCCCGCTGACCGTGCCGGCAGACCAGCCTGCCGAGCTCCGCTATTCGCTGGCGTTCTTGCGCTTCAGGTCCTCGACGATGTCCTCGAGGGTGTCCTGCCCTTCCTGGTCCTGCTGCTGGCCGCCTTCGCCGGCGGCGGCCGCCTGCGGGGCCGCCTGACCCTCCGGGGCCAGGGCCTGGTCGTCGGCCGGCTGCCCATCGGCCGGCTGGCCGTCGGCGCCGCCCTCGCCCTCGTAGGTGCCCTCGTAGAAGCCGGCCTCCTGGAACGCCTCGGCCATGGCCGTCCCCGGCATCACCCCGATGGCGTTGCCCTGCTCGTCGTAGACGTAGCTGCCGTCGGCGTATTCGCCCTCGGCATAGGTCCCCTCGGCGTACGCCCCCTCGGCGTACTCGCCCTCGTAGCCCTGGTAGGCGCCCTCCTCCAGGGCCAGCTCGTCCTCGGCGGGGGTGGCCTGCGCCTGGTCCTGGGCGGCCTGCTTGAGCGACAGGGAGATGCGGCGCCGGTCCAGGTCGATGTCGATGACCTTGACGGTGATCTCCTCGCCGACGCTGACGACCTGCTCGGGGATGTCGACGTGACGCTCGGCCAGCTCCGAGATGTGGACCAGGCCCTCGATGCCGTCGTCGACCCGGACGAAGGCACCGAACGGCACCAGCTTGGTCACCCGGCCCGGGATCAGCTCGCCGATCTGGTGGGAGCGGGCGAACTGGCGCCACGGGTCCTCCTGGGTCGCCTTGAGCGACAGCGAGACCCGCTCGCGCTCCAGGTCGACGTCCAGCACCTCGACCTCGACCTCCTGGCCGACCTCGACCACCTCGGAGGGATGGTCGATGTGCTTCCAGGACAGCTCCGACACGTGGACCAGGCCGTCCACCCCGCCGAGGTCGACGAAGGCGCCGAAGTTCACGATGCTGGAGACGACGCCCTTGCGGACCTCGCCCTTGCGCAGGGTGTGCAGGAACGCCCGGCGGGTCGCCGACTGGGTCTCCTCCAGCCAGGCCCGGCGGGACAGGACCACGTTGTTGCGGTTCTTGTCGAGCTCGATGATCTTGGCCTCGAGGGTGCGCCCGACGTAGGGGTGCAGGTCGCGAACCCGCCGCATCTCGACCAGGGAGGCGGGCAGGAAGCCGCGCAGGCCGATGTCGAGGATCAGGCCACCCTTGACGACCTCGATGACGGTCCCCTCGACGATCTCGTCGTTCTCCTTCTTCTTCTCGATCGTGCCCCAGGCCCGCTCGTACTGGGCCCGCTTCTTGGACAGGATCAGGCGGCCGTCCTTGTCCTCTTTCTGCATGACCAGGGCCTCGATGTGGTCACCGAGGGTGACGACCTCGTTGGGGTCGACGTCATGCTTGATGGACAGCTCGCGGGAGGGAATGACACCCTCCGACTTGTAGCCGATGTCGAGCAGCACTTCGTCGCGGTCGACCTTCACCACGTAGCCGTCGACGATGTCGCCCTCCTCGAAGGCCTTCAGCGACTCTTCGTAGGCGGCCGCGAGGTCTTCGGCGGAGCCGACGTCGTTCTGGGTGACCTGGGTGGTCATCCCAGGTACGTCCTGCTCGGTTGCGGTGGGTCGATCGGTGGACTCGGTCAACTGCTCGTCTCCTAGACTGTCGGACAGAAGGCTCCCCCTGCAGACATTTCCGTGGCGGTGAGGCGACGCGATGAGCGTCAGAACACACTGGCAGAAAAGCCCACAGTGGTTCGGCAGATGGTAGCCGTCGATGCTTCGTCGCGTCAACGGTTCATGCGCGCATGACCTGCGAGTTTATCGCCCTTCCAGAAAGGTGGTCCAGTGACCGAGCCCCTCTACCAGCTTGACGCCTACCTGGCCGGCTTCGATGCCCAGGTCACGGGACAGGAACCGGACGGTGTCGTGCTCGACCGGAGCGCGTTCTTTCCCGGCGGGGGCGGGCAGCCGGCCGACACCGGCGCCCTCGAGCTCGAGGGGGTCGAGCTGCCCGTCACCGGGGCCGAGCGGCGCCAGGGCCGCGTCGTGCTGCTGGTGGACGGCGACCCGCCCCCGGTCGGGGCCAAGGTCAGAGGCCGGCTGGACTGGGAGCGCCGCCACACCCTCATGCGCACCCACACCGCCCTGCACATGCTGTCGGGGGTGATCGGCCGCGACCAGGGCGCGCTGGTCACCGGCGGCGCCATGGAGGAGCTCAAGGCCCGCATGGACTTCGAGCTGGCCTCGATGAGCGCCGACTTCGCCGAGGCGGTCCAGACGGCCCTGCGGGTCGAGGTCGACGCCGACCGGCCGGTGCACG
>DATHIG010000750.1:0-11142 GCA_035490035.1 Actinomycetes bacterium | reverse complement strand
GACGTGCCCCAAGGCAGCCGGGTCCAGCTCATGCGGGCCAACTTCGACCGGCTGGTCGAAGGCGCCGCCACGGCCGGGCGGCTGGCCCGCCGCGGCCAGGACCTCAACGGCGGCTGCCTGGCCGTCGCGATCAGCTGTGTCGGCCGCCGCCTGGTGCTTGGCGAGCGGACCGAGGAGGAGGTCGAGGCGGTCCTGGACAGCCTGCCGCCCGCCAGCAGCCTGGTCGGGTTCTACTCCTACGGAGAGATCTCCCCCTCGAGCACGGGCACCTGTGAGCTCCACAACCAGACGATGACCCTGACCACGCTGGTGGAGGACTAGCCGGCGTGCACCCGGTGCTTGCCAGGCAGCTCCGCCGGCTGTCGCTGGACCCCGACACCCCACCGGACCTGACGGTCTGGCAGCGGTTCCTGGAGCGGGTTGAGCGCTGCTATGTCGACGCCGACGACGAGCGCTACACCCGCGAGCGGCTGATGGAGCTGTCCTCCCAGGAGCTGGCCGGGCTCCACCAGCAGCTGCGCGAGCACGACGAGCGCCGCTTCGAGGCGCTGCTGGCCGGCTCCTCTGACACCACAATCGTGCTCAACGCGGCCGGCGAGATCGCCTACGTCAGCTCGTCGGCCACCCGAGTGCTGCACCTGCCCGCCGAGGAGCTGGAGAGGCATCCCATGGTGGCGTTCATCCAGCGCCACGTCCATTCCGACGACGCTGGCCAGCTCATTGCCACACTGCAGCACCTGCTCGGCACTGCGGGCTGCGAGGAGTCTGTCGAGTTCCGCCTGCGCCGGCCGGACGGCACCTGGCGTGATATCGAGGGCCTGGGTCGCAACCTGCTCGGCGACGAGGCCGTACGCGGGGTGCTGCTCACCCTGCGCGACGTGAGCGAACGCAAACAGCTGGAGCGCGCCCTGACCCGCCAGGCGTTCACCGATCAGCTCACCGGCCTGGCCAACCGCGCCCTGCTGCACGACCGCACCGATCAGGCCCTCCGTCTGGCCGGCCGGCAGGGACTGACCGCCGCGCTGCTGCTGCTTGATCTGGACCGGTTCAAGGAGGTCAACGACACCCTCGGCCACCACCACGGCGACCTGTTGCTGCAACAGGTCGCCGAACGCCTCAACGGCAGCCTGCGCTCTAGCGACACGGTCGCCCGTCTGGGCGGCGACGAGTTTGCCGTGCTCCTGCCGCAGATCACCGGCGTCCAAGAGGCGACAGTGGTTGCCGAGAAGCTCAGCGCGGCCATCGAGGCGCCGTTCACCATCGACGGGCTCACCCTGGATGTCGACGCCAGCATCGGGGTGGCTGTCTACCCCGACCACGCCACCGACGCCAACGAGCTGCTGCAACGCGCCGACGTGGCGATGTACGCGACCAAGGCCACCCACAACGGGTACACGGTCTATGACTCCACCCTCGACCAACACAATCCGCGTCGGCTCGGCCTGCTGGGCCAACTCCGCCGCGCGCTGGTGGCCGGCGAGCTGATCGTCCACTACCAGCCCAAGGCCGATGCCCGCTCCACCCGGATCCTCGGCGTGGAGGCGCTGGTGCGCTGGCAGCACCCCGAGCACGGCCTGCTCGGCCCGGGCGAGTTCATCCCGCTCGCCGAGACAACCGGGCTGATCCGCCCGCTCACCTCCTACGTCTTGGACGCCGCCTTGCGCCAGTGCCGAGCCTGGCTGGACGCCGGCCACCACCTGTCAGTGGCGGTCAACCTATCCACCCGCTGCCTCCTGGACCTCACCCTGCCCGACCAGATCGCCCAGCTGCTCGAGGACACCGCGGTAGCCCCCGACCGGCTGCTGCTGGAGATCACCGAGAGCGCGATCATGACCGACCCAACCCGGGCCCTGGAAATCCTCAACCGCCTCCACGCCTTGGGCGTGCAACTGGCGATCGACGACTTCGGCACCGGCTACTCCTCGATGGCCTACCTCAAGAGCCTCCCGGTGGACGAGCTGAAGGTCGACCGGTCGTTCGTCAAGCACCTCCGCGACAACCAGAACGACGCAGTGATCGTCCGTTCAACGGTGGATCTGGGCCACAATCTCGGCCTGCGGGTGGTCGCCGAGGGTGTCGAGGACGAGGCCACCTTCGAGGAGCTGGCCACCCTCGGCTGTGACACCATCCAAGGCTACTTCGTCGCCAAGCCAATGCCCGCTCCGGAGTTGGGCGCCTGGCTGGCCAAACAACAGCAACCGGCCGCCTCCCACGACTGACTCAGACCGAGTACGTCCGTGGCGAAGCAGGACCACAAGCGCCAACGTTCCGATTACCAGTCGCAGCGCACCCCGTCCAGCAGGTGCCGTCCACCTACTTGCCCCCGCATGCGGGGCGCTTGTGCCGGGGAGGCATCGGGCGAGCGGGTGCATGGCCTTCAGGCGACGCGCGACCGGTCGATGAAAAGGGCATGAACACTCAGCGTGACGACCGGAGATCCGCGTGGCTGAGCCGGGTCATTAGGCAACGCCCGGTGGCCGGGGCAGAAGACCGAGCCGCCGGTCACCTCGCCCCGAGCCGACAGGGCAGCCAGCCGACCCGATGACCACATACGGTGGTAGCCGGTCGCGATGGTGGCTTGGTGCCTGGCTGCTGCTCCTGGTTGCCCTGGGGGTGGCCGCGGCCACCGGCTACGGGATCATGCGCGTCCACGATTACGCGGGCGGACGCGGCCAGCTTACGGCCCTGCTCAGCCGAATCGAGACCGGGAGCCGCCACCAGAGCGCGCTGGAGTGGCAGGCGGTTGCCGAGGGTCGCCTGATCCCCGAGCTCGCGCGGGAGCGGCAACAAGTCGATGCCAGGATGGACGACCTGCTGGCCCAGCTGCTGGCCGCAGACCCTGACAGCTCGGCCGCCCGAGCGGTCAGCGACGCATTCGGCGTCTACCAGGCCGCGGTCGACGACCAGTTCCGGCTGCTGGCCGAGGGCGAGCTCGCCGAGGCTGAAGAGGTCGACGAGCAGCGAGTCGACCCGGCATTCGACCGCTTGGCCCAGTCGCTTGCCGTGGCCGGCCGGCACTACCGCACCGTCGCCAACCACGCCAACCGACGGGCTGACCTCGGCACCCTGCTCCTGCTGCTGGCAGCGGCCACGATCATTGGGGTGCTGGTCTGGCGGTTCCAGCGGGCCAAGTCCCAGACGGCCGAGCTGTTGGCCCACCAGGCCCACCACGACCCGCTGACCGCGCTACCCAACCGCGCCCTGCTGGTCGAGCGACTCCAGGCGGAGCTGGCCCGCGCAGCCCGACGCCGGGAGCCGGTGTTTCTGCTCTGGCTGGACCTGGACGACTTCAAGGTCGTCAACGACAGCCTCGGCCACCAGGCCGGCGACCAGCTGCTGGTGGCGGTCGGGGAGCGCCTGCGGGCCTGCCTGCGCCCGGGCGACACCCCGGCCCGGATGGGCGGCGACGAGTTCACCGTGCTCCTCACCGACGTCGATGGCCGGCCAGGCGCCATCCGCGTGGCTGAGCGGGTCGGCGCCGAGCTGAGCGCCTCCTTCGCGGTGGCCGGCCACCAGGTGGTGGTCCAGGCCAGCATCGGGATCGCCCACAGCGTCCCCGGGCACACCAGCGCCCAGGAGCTGCTGCGCAACGCCGACATCGCCATGTACGAGGCCAAGAAGCAGGGCAAAGGGCAGTACCAGATGTTCACCCCGGGGATGGACCAGGCCGCCTGGACGCGGCTGGAGCTGGAGGCCGAGCTGCGCGTCTCCATCGAACAGCAGCAGTTCGAGCTGTACTACCAGCCGATCCTTGACCTGGACAGCGGCGCGGTCAGCGAGCTGGAGGCGCTGGTGCGCTGGGACCATCCCAGCCGCGGGCTGCTGCCACCGGCCGACTTCATCCCGCTGGCCGAGGAGACCGGCCTGATCGTCCCCCTGGGGGCGTGGGTGCTCGACCAGGCCTGCCAACAGCTGGCGGCCTGGGAGGCTGGCGACCAGCACCACCCACCGCTGGGGTTGAGCGTGAACCTGTCGCCCCGCCAGCTCCGCCACCCCGAGCTGCCCAGCCGGGTCGCCCAGGCGCTGACCAGCTCGGGGCTTGACCCGCACCGGCTCACCCTGGAGATCACCGAAACCAGCATGGTCGACGACCTCGGCACGGCAGAGGCGACCCTGCAGGCTCTACGAAGGCTGGGCGTCCACGTCGCCGTCGACGACTTCGGCACCGGCTTTTCCGCGCTTGGCGCGCTCAAGCACTACCCGGTCGACTCGCTGAAGATCGACCGCTCGTTCGTTGACGGGCTGGGCCGCGACGCCCAGGACACCGCCATCGTCCACGCCGTGATCGCCTTTGCCAAGACGCTCGGCCTGCGGGTGACCGGCGAGGGCATCGAGACCGCCGAACAACTGGAGCAGCTGCGGGCGCTGGGCTGTGACCACGGGCAGGGCTACTACTTCGCCAAGCCGCTCCAGCACGGCAGCGTCCAGCCGTTCCTTGCTGCCCACCAGCGGGCAGCGGCAGATCAGCACACCTCACTTGGGGATCGGTGATCGGAGGTCACGCCGCCCGGTAAGTGACGCAGCACAATAGTTCAGGAAGTGATGAATGGCCCGACCGCCAAACTCTTGTGCTCAAGCAGGTGCAGCGCGCCAGCTGACGAACCTCAACGCCTCAGCCGACCTGACATAACGGATGACGGCCACCGTCGCGCTCTACGCTCGACCCGAAATCGTCGAAGGACAGCACCGAGTTCACCTCGCGCTCCGCCGATACCGACTCCGGCCAGCTGCGGGCGCAGTCGGGCTTGTGCACCGGGCGCCGGACGTGCCACCGCGCACGTTCGGCTGGCGTTCTACTGTCTGATGGAACCCCGAGCGTGGCTGGCGAGTGTCATTGCGATGGGAGACCGACCGAGGAGCCCATGGCCTCCGACGACGAGGAGGTGACCGACCTTGCATGAGGACGACCCGCGCTCGCGCCTCACCGGCGTGGCGGAGTTGGGCGAGCGGGCCGCCCAACCACCCCCGGCCGGCGTGCTCCGCCGCCGCGGCCGCCGCAGGGTCGCTCGGATCACAATTACCGCCCTCGCCGCCGTGGTTGCCATAGCCCTGGTCGGGCTGGCGGTGCGCGACCGTGTCGACCTCGACCAGGTCGCCGTCAACCCATCGGCAGGGTCGATCCCGCTGCCGCTCGTCTCCGACCTCGGGCCGATCGTTGGTGCCCAGCTCCTGGACGCAACCTCTGGCTGGGCGCTTACTGCGGGCCGCCTGGTCTGGACCGACTCTGGTGGCGCGAGCTGGCGGAGGATCACCCCGACCGAGGCCAACGGGCTGGACCTACTGACCGCGTTCTTCCTGGACCCCCGGACCGGCTGGCTGGTCGCCGCCGATCTCCCGCGCGACGGGCGCCCGACGGAGCTGACCGCCTTTCGGACCGTGGACGGCGGCACGACCTGGCAGCGGTCCGCGATGGGCTCGGCCAGTGTCCAGCAAAGCGAGGACGGAACTGGTCCGATGAACCTGAGCTTCGTCGACGGCCGGCACGGTTGGCTGCGGATCACCTCCCGCCTGCCCGGGCAACGTGCCGAGGAGGAGACCGGCACGCTGCTGCGCACCAGCAACGGGGGCCACACCTGGGAGCGGTTGCCCGACGCGCCGACTCCCGGCGGCATCCGTTTCGTCACCCGCCAGCGCGGCTGGCAGATCTGGCTCGACGGCCTCTGGGAGACCCGCGACGGCGGCCGCAGCTGGGTCGCGGTCCCCAGGCCTGCGACTGCACCGGGCCAGGAAGGCCGGCTTGAGTTCGCGGGCCTGCCCACGATCTTCGCCGACCGCACCGGCTTCGTCCCCGTCCTGCTGTACCGCAGGGACCCCTGGTTGGTGTTCGAGGCCGGGTTCGCCGAGACACGGGACGGCGGGACGACCTGGAGCGCTCCCCGGCTGGCCCCCATCGAATCCGGGGACCTCCCGACCATGGCCGTCACCGGCTCCGGCACCCTGCTGGTCCTCTCCGGCGACCAGCGGACCCTCGCCACCAGCGACGACACCGGCCGCACCTGGACGACTCACCGCACTGATCTGGCCGGCCGCCGCTTCACGGCGGCCTACGGCATGACGTTCCTGGACGCGACCTCCGGCTGGCTGCTCAGCGCCTTCCTCGACGGTTGCGGGCCGGGCTGCGACTCCAAGGGCGCCGTCCTCAGCACCCGGTCTGCTGGCCGCTCATGGGCGGTCGTCTTCCCTGACCAGGACTGATGCGCGCCGGCGCTGCTGCCGCTTCTGGCCCGCCGCCTCCTGCCTGGCTGGTCCGCGACTTGGCCAGCTTCGTGACCGACTGTGTGAGGACCATCCGGCGGTTGCGCGGCGACCCGAGGGTGCCGCGTCGGGCCAAGGTCGTGGTTGCGCTGGCAGGGCTGTGGCTGCTGTCGCCGATCGACCTGCTGCCGGAGTTCCTACCGGTGATCGGGTTGACGTGCCCTCGGTGGACGCCCCCGTGACCCCCTCATTACGCTGGCCGCGGTTCTCCGTCCCCTACCTCGGGCCCGTCGCCGTGACCCGCGTCCTGCTGGTGCTCCTGCTCGCCCTCGGCACACTTCCTGCCGCGCCCGCTGGCGCGCAGCCGGCCGGGGATCCTGTGCTGGTCGCGGTCGGGGACATCGCACCGGACCCGTTCCGTCCGTGGCTCGGCGGACAGGACGACCTCGCCACCGCCGACCTCGTCGGGACGCTCGCACCCGACCGGGTGCTGGCGCTCGGCGACGACCAGTACGAGTTCGGGAAGATCGAAGCGTTCTCCCATCCCGAGGGGTACGCGCAGTCGTGGGGCCGCCAGAGCATCTACGACCGGACCTGCCCCGTCGCCGGCAACCACGAGTATTGGACTACTCCTGACGCTGCCGGGTTCCACACCTACTTCGCGCTGCGGCTCCAGGAATGCGCCCAGACCGGTCGGCCCGAGCTCGGTTGGTACGCCTACGACCTCGGGACCTGGCGGGTGTACGCCCTCAACACCGACTGCGGCCGGACCAGCCCCTTCACCAGCCCTCCCTGTGACGCCACGTCCGAGCAGGTCCGGTGGCTCCAGAAGGACCTCCAGGCCCACGCCGGCCGCCGCTGCATCCTGGCGTACTGGCACCACCCGCGGTGGGGCAACTACTTCCCCGACGACGGTCGCCTGCGGTACCTCTGGAACGCGCTCAACCACGTCCACGCCGACCTGGTGCTGACGGGGCACGAGCACTCCTACGCGCGGTTCACCGCCATGACCTGGGACGGCCACGCCGCCGCGTTCGGCCGGGGTATCCGGCAGATCGTGGTCGGGACCGGTGGCCGGTCGCTGCTGCCGTTCACCAACCCCCCCAGGGAGGGCACCAGGCACCGCGACGACCAGCACTTCGGTGTCCTCAAACTCACCCTCCGGGACGGGAGTTGGTCATCGGCCTTCCACCGCACCGACGGGACGGTCGACGACCGCGTGGCCGCCGGCTGCTGGAGGTGAAAGGAGCGCCATGAAACCCAGGGCCCGGCTGCTCGTCGTCGGCGCCGCCGCCGCACTCGCCATCGTGGCTGTCGCTGTCGCCGTGACCCGCGACACCGGCCCCGACGCCCCTGCCGTCTCGACCACCAGCGCGCCGTCTGCCGAAGCGGAAGCGCCGACGATCACCCTCGACAACGGGCGGGCGAGCGTCCGCGTCCACGTCGACAGCGTCGAACGCCAAGGCGACCTGCGGGTCATCCTCTACGAAGTCGAGAACACCGGCCGCCGCCCAATCGACACCACGCAACTCCGCGCGGAGGTCGATGATCACCAGGGCCGCCGGTTCCAGCAGCAGCCAGCCACCGCCGACGACACCCGCGGCGTCCTCCAGCCCGGGGAGGCCGGCGTCATCACCGCCAGGTTCAAACTCCCCGCCGGCGCCGAACCGGGGGTCCTGTACCTGGCCGAGGCGGGCGGCGGCGAACTGCAACCCGTCGCGATCCCGTAGCTCCCCGCGGGTGGGCGGCTTGCCGCGCAGCCAGGCGATCCTCTGTAGCCCGGCGCCCGGGGCCCGATCGGCAGGGTCCGCAGTGTCGCCTCGAGCACGCCGGTCAGAGTTTCGGTTCCCAACCGAGCCCCCGGGCAGCCCATCCACGACCCGTGATGGGAGGAGGACGGTCGGTGCCCGCGGGTTCGAACCGGTAGGTGATGGTCGAGTCGTCCCCCAGCCCGACCGGGGCGCCGGGCGGTATGGTGGGCGGGGCGTGAGGTGTTCAGAGTCGGTCGGCGAGGTCGCGGCCGGCGGTGCGGCCGGAGAACAGGCAGCCGCCGAGGAAGGTGCCTTCCAGGGCGTTGTAGCCGTGGGCTCCGCCACCACCGAAGCCGGCGACCTCCCCGGCGGCATACAGCCCGTCGATGGGGTGCCCGTCGCGGCCCAGGGCCCGGGAGTGCAGGTCGGTCTGGATGCCGCCGAGGGTCTTACGGCTCAGGATGTGCAGTCTCACAGCGATGAGTGGGCTAGCGGCGGAGTCGAGGATCTTATGTGGGGCCGCGACCCGGCCCAGCCGGTCGCCGAGGTACCGGCGGGCGTTGCGGATGCCCTGGACCTGGGCATCCTTGCTGTAGGGGTTGTCCATTTGCCGGTCCCGCGCCTCGATCTGGGCGCGAATCCCGGCGGCGTCGAGCAGCCGCTCGTCCGTCAGGCCGTTCATCTTCTCGACGAGCTGCTCGAGGGTGTCGGCGATGACGAAGTCGGCGCCGTGTTCCTTGAATGCCTCGACGGGACCAGGCGCCCCCTTGCTGAGCAGCCGCTCACGCAGGAACGCGCGCCGGTCCTTGCTGGTGATGTCGGGATTCTGCTCCGACCCCGAGAGCGCGAACTCCTTCTCGATGATCTTCTGGGTGAGGATGAACCACGAGTGGTCGTAGCCGGCAATGTCTGGCGTGGTGCGCAGGTAGCGCAGCGTGCCGACGGTGTCGTAGCCGGGCAGGTACGGCTCAGGCAGCCGCCGGCCCAGTGCGTCGAACCACATCGACGAGGGCCCGGGCAGAATGCGGATCCCGTGATCGGGCCAGATCGGGTTCCAGTTCTGCACGCCTTCGGTGTAGTGCCACATGCGGTCGCGGTTGACCAGCCGCACACCGGATTCGGCGGCGATGTCGAGCATCCGGCCGTCCACGTAGGCGGGCACCCCGGTGATCATCGATTTCGGTGGGGTGCCGAGCCGCGCCGGCCAGTAGCGCCGGACGATCTCGTGGTTGCCGCCGATGCCGCCGGTGGTCACCACGACCGCTTGGGCGGTCAGCTCGAAGGCACCGATCGGTTCGCGGTTCGACGGCGCGCCGCGGGGCGCGTCGTCGGGGGCCAGGACGGTGCCGCGCACACCGGTGACCGCGCCGTCGGTGATGAGAAGTTCGTCGACGCGATGGCGGTGGTAGAAGGTGACCAGCCCAGCCTCGGCGGCACGGTGAGCGGAGGCGACGAACGGGGCGACGACGCCGGTGCCGGTGCCCCACGCGACGTGGAAGCGGGGCACCGAGTTGCCGTGACCGGTGGCGCTCAGGTCGCCGCGTTCGGCCCAGCCCACCGTGGGCAGGAAACGGATGCCGTGCCCGGCCAGCCAGGACCGTTTCTCCCCGGCCGCGAACTCCACATACGCCCGGGCCCACCGCACCGCCCACGAATCCTCGTCGGCCAGCCGATCAAACTGGGCGCTGCCCTGCCAGTCACTCCAGGCCAGCTCCACCGAGTCGGTCACGCCGAGGCGGCGCTGCTGGGGAGAGTTGACCAGGAACAGGCCACCGAAGGACCAGAACGCCTGCCCGCCGAGGTTGGCGGCGTTCTCCTGGTCCACCACCGCGACCTTCTTCCCCCGGCTGGTCAGCTCGTGTGTCGTCACCAGTCCGGCCAGGCCTGCTCCGACGACGATGACATCAGCGTCCATGGCGATCACCTTCCCTCACGGTCAGGATCGGCGACCACGACGGTGTGGTCCAGGATCCCCCGGCGTCGGGGACGGCTACCCGGTGAGATCCCCAGGCGGAACCGCGGAACCGTCGTGGCTGGTCACCGGTTGCTCCGAATGGGTGGACATTCACGTGACAACCCAAGGGCCCAAATCGGCATCGGCGCGGCCGGGACCCTGCACGTGGCCGCGTTCGGCCGATGCCCTCACCCGGCGGGAATACCACCCGGCCCGACCCGGGGTCGGGCGTTCCGCCCTCCGCGCAGCGGCACCCGCCAGGCGAGGGCGCTGCCGCGCCAGCCGGCCAACCGCCCACCCGCGGCAGCAACGTTCAGCGATTGAGCGCTACCAGGCTGTTCCTGGAGACCGCCCGGTATGTGATCGTGTAGTTGTCTTCGACGGAGGTGGAGACCATGACGAGTTGGCCGAACGGTGCCCCGCAGCCCGGCGACCGGGCCGCGCTCTCGCGGCGGGTCCAGGCGGCCTACATCGAGCTGTTCACCAAGATCAGCGGCGACCACAACCCGCTGCACTACGACCAGGACGCCGCCCGCGCCTCCCGATTCGGCGAGATCATCGTCCAAGGCGGCGTGACCAGCGCCATCCTGAACGCCGTGGTCGCTGAGCGGCTTCCGGGACCGGGCACGGTCTTCCTCCAGGTCGACTGGAGGTTCTTGGCACCCGTGCGGCCCGGCGACGAGATCACCGGCACCGTCGAGGTCTTGGAGGTCCGCCAGGACAAGCCGATCACCAAGCTGCGCACCGCCGTCTCCCGCCAGGACGGCACCGTCGTCCTGGACGGGACCGCGGTCTGCTACACCACCTCCCTGACCGGCGACTGATCGGGGCGTCCTGTTCAATTGACGCGTATGAGCCTAGTTGCACAAAGGGCGGTGCGGAATCATGTCGCGTGACCTGCCATAGCTGGGTAGCTTCTTGTCGGCCGGGGGCCAGGCCGCCGCCATCGACGAGGTATTCCGGAGCTGGGGAGGCTGGGGCATGGAGGCCCGGCAGACGCAGGCGGCCGACCGGGAGGCGCTGCGGCTGGCAGCGCTGGTCGATGCATGTTCGCGTCCGCGCCGCATCTGCCTTTATGGGCGGCCCCCCGGACTGGCCGGGGGGCCGACTAGGCCTGTTTTCCGCAGGTTGTGGGATGGCGCCGAGCCGTGAAGGGTGCTGGGCGAATGCCTGTTGGCCTGGAAGCCTTGTGGCACAAGGGTCTTATCGAGTGGGGGTGTGATGCCGTCGCTGTGTCGGGCG
>DATHIG010000749.1:0-4454 GCA_035490035.1 Actinomycetes bacterium | reverse complement strand
CCCTGGGTCTCCATGGTGGGCCGGTCGGCTCCGTGGCGACCGACGGGACCCGGAGGAAGGCGAGCCCGTGATCGCGCCAGCGCGGGCCGCGAAGCACGTACTGGTACTGCAATTGCTGGTTGCGGCGATTGGGCGGTCCTGGTTGGCTCGGCCCAGGTTGGAGGTGGTTGCCTTGGGCCGGCGCCGTCTTCATCGGTAGGCACCGGTCTCGTGTCCGCGTTGAGGCTGCACACCCTGAGGAGCGACCCTGATGAATCGGCGTGTTGTGCGAGCTGTGCTCGCCACCCTGGCCCTGGCCGGCGCGGTTGCCATCGGCGTGCCCTCGGCGGCCGCCCAATCCGGCCCAGATCCTGCCGTCACGGTCGTGACGGACCGCACCAAGGCGAAGGCTGGGCAGCTGGTGACCTACACGATCACGGTGTCCAATCTCGGCGACGCCACCGCCACCGACGTGGAGTTGTTTGTCGGTTGCTTTGACAATCTGCAGTGCGGCCTGGCCGGCGCCATCCCGGCGACGCTGGAGGCCGGTGCCTCGGTGACGGTGAACATGGTCGCCACCGCCAACCCGTGTGGCCTGTCGCTCACCAGGGACGCGACGGTTGACGTGCGGGTCTCCTCGACCAGCCCCGACTCCAACCCAGCCAACAACAGCGACAGCGTGACGATCCGGCTGCAGAGATGCCATCAGCGTTGAGGCAGCCAGCGCCAAGCGGATCAGTGTTCACGAGGAGCAGGGAGCGAAGATGAGACGGCTGGTCGCCACCTTCATGGTCATCGGGGTCATCGCAGCGATCGGGGCGCTGGCGGCGCCCACCGCGCTGGCCGCGCCGAGGCTGCTGCAGGTCAGCCCCAAGCAGGTCAACTTCGGCACCCAGCCGGTGGGGTCGCTGACCTTCGCGGGGGTCACCGTCACCAATACCAGCTCGGTGAGCCTGTCGGTGCTGGTGGACGCGGTCCAGCTGCCCGACGACTTCAACTTCGGCAACCTGGCCGGCTCGACCTGCGTCGCGCTGGAGGGCCAGGTGCTGGCGCCCGGGGAGAGCTGTGTCGCGGTGGTCGGCTTCCAGCCCTCGGAGTTCTTCGCCGGCCATTGGCAGACGGCAACCCTGCTGGTCACCGCCCGCGACCCGGCCAGCGGTGCCTTGCTGCAGAGTGTGACGGTCCGGGTGCGGGGGAAGGGCGTCTAGGCCGCCTGGCCAGCGCCTGGGGCTTGTCCCTGTACCGGCCCGTCGACGTCGCCAGCTGCCAAGCCGAGACCGCGATCGAGGGAGTTCGGCCTCAGGACCGGGGCGGCGCCGACTCCGGTAGGGTGCGTGCTCATGGTCATGGACCCGATGCCGGTGGTGGCCGGCGACGCCCACCGCGAGCACGACCCGCCCTACGAGGTGAACTACGGCGAGGTCGTGCGGCCGGTGTACGAGCGGGTGGAGCGGGGTGAGCTGCTCCGGGCCGGCCTGGCCGCGGCCGGCCACCCGGTCGTCGAGCCGGCCGGGCACGGGATGGAGCCGATCCTGGCCGTGCACGAGCCGGCCCTTGTCGAGTTCCTCCAGGGGGCGTGGGCGGCCTGGCGGGCGGCGGGCGGCCCGCCGGTGCTGATCCCCGACTCCTTCGCCATCCCCCGGCTGGCCAGAGGAGGCGGCCGCGACCTGGGCGGCGGGGTCGGCCGGCCCGGCCGGTACTGCTTCGACACGGCGACCCCGCTGGTCGCCGGGAGCTTCACGGCCGCGGTGGGCGCGGCCGACGCCGCCCTCACCGCCGTCGACCTGGTCGCCGGCGGGGCCGGCGCCGCCTACGCGCTGTGCCGCCCGCCTGGCCATCACGCCGGCCCCGGCTACTACGGCGGCTTCTGCCTGCTCAACAACGCCGCCATCGCGGCCAGGGCGCTCGGCCGGCTGGGACGGGTGGCGATCGTCGACGTCGACTTCCACCACGGCAACGGCACCCAGGACGTGTTCTGGGAGGATGCCGAGGTGCTGTACGTGTCGCTGCACGGCGACCCGGCCGGTCACTACCCGCACTTCACCGGGGCCGCCGACGAGGCCGGCGGCGGGCCGGGCCGGGGCACGACCCGCAACCTGCCCCTGCCCGACGGCACCGGCGACGACCAGTATCTGGAAGCCCTCCAGGAGGCGATCGAGCTGGTGGCCGGGTTCGGCCCCGCGACCCTGGTCGTCTCGCTCGGCTTCGACACCTTCGCCGGCGACCCGCTGGGCACCTTCCAGGTGACCACCGAGGGCTTCCGGCGCATCGGGGCCGCCCTTGCCGGAGCCGGCCGGCCGACGGTGGTGGTCCAGGAGGGCGGCTACGCCCTCGACGCCCTTGGGGCCAACGCGGTGGCCTTCCTGGCCGGCTTCCAGGAGTCGTGACCCGCCCGACCAGGAGGTATGCGAGGTATGTCTTGACAATCGCGAGCCGGGCGAGCAGGCTTGCTCTCCTACGCCTGACGGCACCAGGGTGCGCCAAGGTCGGCCACGTCGGCGGCCAGCCGGCGCGTCAGGGGTTCGAGTCCCCTCACCCTGACCGTACGCCCGCCGCGGCCCTGATCAGCCGGCCGTCGGCGCGGCGGGGACGACGTGGCGGGGTCCCGGTCCGATGTAGATCTGGCGCGGCCGGGCGATCCTCTGCTCCGGGTCGTTGAGGTTCTCGTCCCACTGGGCCAGCCAGCCCGGCATCCGCCCGATCGCGAACAGCACCGGGAACATCTCCACCGGGAAGCCCATGGCCTCGTAGATGATGCCCGAGTAGAAGTCGACGTTCGGGTACAGCTGCTTGTCGACGAAGAAGTCGTCCTCCAGGGCGATCCGCTCCAGCTCGACCGCGATCTCCAGCAGCGGGCTCAGCCCGGTGATCTTGAACACGTCGTCGGCCACCTGCTTGATGATCTTGGCCCGCGGGTCGTAGTTCTTGTAGACGCGGTGGCCGAAGCCCATCAGGCGCATCTCGCCCTTCTTGACCCGCTGGATGTAGGCCGGCACCTTGTCCACCGAGCCGATCTCGTTGAGCATCCGCAGCACCTGCTCGTTGGCTCCGCCGTGCAGCGGCCCGTACAGGGCGGCGACGGCGGCCGCGGCCGCCGAGTAGGGGTCGACCCGGGAGCTGCCGACCGCCCGCATGGCGTTGGTCGAGCAGTTCTGCTCGTGGTCGGCGTGCAGGGTGAACAGCACGTCAAGGGCATGCTCGAGGGCAGGCTCGGGCCGGAACTTCGGCTCCCCCATCTTCCACATCATGTTCAGGAAGTTGCCGGCATAGGACAGCTCGTTGTCGGGGTAGGGATAGGGCAGCCCGCGGGCGTGCCGGAAGGCGTAGGCGGCCAGGGTGGGGATCTTGGCGATCAGCCGGATGACCTGGCGGCGGCGGACGGCCGGGTCGTCGATCTTCTTGGCGTCGGGGTAGAAGGTCGACAGCGCCCCAACCGTGCCGACCAGGATGCCCATGGGGTGGGCGTCGTGGTGGAAGCCGTCGATGAACTTCTTGATGTTCTCGTGGACGAAGGTGTGGTGGTTGATCTCGTCGGTCCAGGCGTCGAGCTGCTGGTGGTCCGGCAGCTCGCCCTCGATCAGCAGCCAGGCCACCTCGAGAAAGTTGACCTGCTCGGCCAGCTCCTGGATCGGGTAGCCGCGGTAGCGCAGGATGCCCTTGTCGCCGTCGATGAAGGTGATGGCGCTGCGGCAGCTGGCCGTGTTCATGAACGCGGGATCGTAGGAGAGCAGCCCGAAGTCGTCGTCGTCGACCTTGATGTCGCGCAGCGCCATGGCCGGGATGGCCCCGTCCTTGATCGGGATCTGGTAGGTCCGCCCGGTCCGGTTGTCGGTCACGCTCAGCGTGCTCTGGCCCTGTCCGCCCGTCATTGATACTCCTTCGGCTGCACC
The DNA here is from genome assembly GCA_035490035.1 of Actinomycetes bacterium. Lineage (GTDB taxonomy): Bacteria > Actinomycetota > CALGFH01 > CALGFH01 > CALGFH01 > CALGFH01. Next base: position 585 of record DATHIG010000749.1, on the reverse strand, counting down.
CGCCTGCTCATTGAGCAGGCTACCCTGCGTTGGTCCAGCGCTATCCGGCGGCCGCGCGGTCCAGCAGCCAGGTGACCGAGCCGCCGGCGCCGCGGACGGTGTCGACGGCTCGGGTCAGGGGCAGGCGGTCGTCGCCGGCCCTGGCCCGAGCGACCGGGTCGGCCTTGGCCGGGCCGGCGGCCAGGACCAGCAGCCGCTCGGCCCCGGCCAGGGCGGGCAAGGTGAGGCTGACCCGGTCCGGTGGCGGCTTGGGGGCGCCGTGGACGGCCACCACCAGCCGGTCGTCGGCTTCGACCTCCGGCCGGCCGGGAAACAGCGACAGGCAGTGGCCGTCCTCTCCGACCCCAAGCCAGACCACCTCCAGGCGGGGCACCCCGGCGGCCGCCTCCGGGAGCTCGCCAAGGGCGGCCTGGTAGTCCTCGGCGGCCTGGTCGCTTGGCAGCTCGCCCCTGGGCCGCAGGCGGTGGTGGTCGGGGATGGGGACGTGGTCCAGCAGGGCCGCGGCGGCCTGGCCCCAGTTGGAGTCGGGATGGTCGACGGGCACGCAGCGCTCGTCACCCATGGCCACCCGGACCCGGTCCCACT
>DATHIG010000748.1:0-2843 GCA_035490035.1 Actinomycetes bacterium | reverse complement strand
CGTCCGTACCGATTGGTGGCGTCATTCACCACGGCGCTGCCTGGATGGCTGCCCGCCATGGCCTGGCCACCGAGCTTGCCGCTCCGCTGTCGGCGGTCGACGGCCTGACCGCCCAAGTCGCAACCTGATGAGCAGCGATCTTCGCCCTGTCCAGCCCGGGCAGCGTGAGCAAGACCTGCCTGGCGGCCTCGCTCTGCCAGCGGCGTCAGGAATTCACCCTTCGCTCTGGGATAGGTACGAGGGCCGGGTCATGGCCCATGCGGCGGTCATGGCCTGACCGCGAGGACGCGGCGCGCAGCTTCGCGCAGGGCGGCAGCGCTGCGCTCCAGGGCGGCGCGCTCGTCGCTGGTCATGGCGGGTTCGTGCATCTGCTGGACGCCGCCGGCGCCGAGCACGCTGACCAGTGACAGGGTCACCTCGTAGCGTGGCGCGTAGCCGGCCACCGGCAGCACCGCGCGCTCGTCGCGCAGCACCGCCTCGGCCAGGCGCGCCGACACCGCGCCGATGCCGTACTGGCTCGCCCCGGTGCCTTCGATGATGGTGATGTTGGCGAACCGGATGTCGCGCTCGATCTCCTGCTTGAGCTGGTCGAGGGGTTGGCCGCTCTGGCCGAGCAGCTCCAGGACCGGAATGCCGCCCACCGATGCCGAGGACCACAACAGCACCTCGGAGGTGCCGTGCTCGCCGACCACCATCGCCTGGACGTCGCGAGGCCGTACCCGCAGCCGATCGGCCAGGTGCACGCGGAAGCGCAGGCTGTCGATCAGGGTGCCGGTCGAGAACACCCGGTCATGGCCTGCCAGCCGGCGGGTGAGGTCGGCCAGCGGGTCCGGCGGGTCGGTGACCACCATCAGCACCGCCCGCGGGGCGGCCGCCACGACCTTGGGCACGATGTCGGCGTACACCTTCGCGTTGGTGTCCAGCAGCCGCCGCCGTCCCTGTGGATCGGACCGGTCGGTGGCGCCGCCGGCCCGCTCGTTCACCCCGGCCGTGATGATCACCAGCGCTGCATCGGTCAGCGCGTCGTACCCGCCGGCGCGCACGTCCACCGTCGGGGACAGCGGCGTGGCGTAGCGCAGATCGGTGGCGACCCCGTTCGCCCGCTCCATCGTGCGGTCCACCACGACGATCTCTCGGCACATCCCGCCACGCTCGATCAACGACAGGGCCGTGGCCGCCCCCACGGCGCCGACTCCGATCACACCCACCTTCACCGTTCCCCCTCCCTCGTGCGATCGGCACCCTAACCTCGGCCGTCTCGCACCAGCTGCTTGGGACCCGCCTGCTCGCCCATCATGGTGTAGCCGATCAGGGTCACGGTGTTCCTGCCTGCTGCTGGGCGAGCAGGCGCGTGACCACGGTGAGGTCCTGGTCGCCGAGCCCGGCATCCACCGTCTGCTGCCATTCCTCGGCCAGGCCCGCGAGGGCGGCGAAGCGGTCGCTGTCGGCCGCCTGGAGGGCAAGGTGCACGTCCTTGAGCGCCAGCGACAGCGCGAACTGGGCGGAGAACTCGCCAGCGGCGATCCGTTGCAGCTTGGCGGCCTGCCAAGGGGACACCAGCGGGCCGCCGCCGACGGCCTCGATCACCGTCTCGGTCTCAAGCCCCAACCGACCAGCCAGCGCCACCGAGGTGGCCACCCCTTCGGCCGCGAACGCGACCAGCGTGTTGTTCACCAGCTTCAGTCGTGATCCAGCCCCGACCGCGCCAACCCAGACCGTGCGCTGACCGAGCGCGTCGAACAGCGGCTCGACCCGCGAGCGGGCCTGCTGGGGCCCTGACGCGAAGATGGTCAGCTGGCCCTGGGCGGCAGGGTCCTTGCTTCCCGACACCGGCGCGTCCAGCAGCGTCACATCGGGACGCTCGGCCGCCACCATGGCCGCCACGCGCTCGATCCCGGCCACGCCGATGGTGCTCATCTGCACCCAGATCGCGCCCGGCGCCAGCGCGGCGAGCATGCCCTGGTCGCGGGCGATCGAAAGGACGGCATCGGTGTCGGTCACCATCGTGACCACGATCGCGGCTCGCCGGGCGGCGTCGGCGACGGTCTCGGCAACCTCCGCGCCGAGCCCGGCGAGGTCCCGGGTCGCCGCCGGCCGGCGGTTCCAGACGATCGTCGGGATGCCGGCCCGCAACAGACTGGTCGCCATCCCGTGGCCCATCGCCCCGATGCCCAGCACCGCAACCGGCTCCTGCCCAGTCGCGCTCATCGCTGCAGCTCCGCTGCGCTGGCGGGTGCGGCGGCGGCCAGGCTCCCCGGTTGGTCCAGCGCGGTCGCCCGGCGCCAGCGTGCGCGCAGGACCAGCAGCCCGACCAGGGCATCCAGCAGCAGCAGGCCCCAGTTGAGGACCGTGAACAGATGCACCTGGCCCTGGGTCACGGCCGGGACCTGACCAAGCCGGAGCACCTGCCACTGCACCGGGGTCCCGGTCAACACCAACGTCAGCCAGACCGCGATCGGCTGGGCGGCATCCCACAACCCATGCAACACCGCCACCAACAGGAAGAACCCAACCACGGCGCCGCTGAGCCGCAACCGGCCACCACCCGCCGCGGTCGCGAACAGCGCCCCACCCAAGATCGCGGTCCACAACCCATGCCCCACCGGGGCCAAGATCCCCCGCAACACCTCGGTCTCAACCAGGTTCAGCAACGACAACCCATTGCTGGTAAACAACGCGTTGAAGGCATACCCGGCACTCTCCAACGCGGCGAACCCAAACCCCACCGCCGCGCCCAGCACGATCCCATCGCGCATGGTGTAGCGGGGCAGCCGCCGAGCCAGCAGCCACAACGCGGCCAGCTTGACCCCTCCTCGATCAACCCAACCCCCACCAAGCCCGGC
>DATHIG010000747.1:0-5178 GCA_035490035.1 Actinomycetes bacterium | reverse complement strand
GTTCCGCCGGTCCCGCGACCGCGGCCGACGCCGGGCCGGACCCGACCACCGCGCCGCCCACCACCCGCAAGGCGCGAGCGCAGGCGACCCGGCCGGCCCCGGACGGCGTGGTGCCGGCCGGCCGCCGCCAGCCGGCGCCCGACCTCGAGGTGACCGCCTTCGACGGCCGCACGGTCACCATGGGCGGGTTCCGGGGGCAGCCGGCGGTGGTGAACTTCTTCGAATCGTGGTGACTGCAGTGTCGGGCCGAGCAGCCCGGCCTCGGGCGGGTCGCCCGGGAGTTCGACGGCCAGGTGGGGTTCGTCGGCGTGTCCTTCCGGGACACGGTCGGCGACGGCCGCGCCTACCAGCGCGAGTTCGGCGTCCCCTACCCGCTGGCCAACGACTCCAGCGGCCGCACCTGGGGCACCTGGCGGGTGCCGTACCAGCCGGTGACCGTTGTGGTCGACGACCGCGGCCGGATCGCCAGGCGGTTCGACGGCGAGGTCGAGGCCCGCGACCTCGAGGCCGTCCTGGAGTACCTGGTCGGCGCCTGATGCGGTCTCCCGGCACGGCGAGCAGGGCGCCCGCGCCATGAGCGTGGCGGGACTGGTCGACCCTGCGCTCGACGCCTACCTGGCCGCGGTGGCCGCCGGGCTCGACCGCGTGCTCGGGCGGGCCCTGGTCGGCGCCTACCTGCACGGCTCCCTGGTCCTCGGCGGCTGGTCGCCCTCCGACAGCGACGTCGACCTGCTGGCGGTGGCCAGCCGGTCCCTCGACCAGCGCGAGAAGCAGGTCATCGGCGCCCGCCTGCAGCATCCGTCCCTGCGATGCCCTGGGGCTGGCCTCGAGCTCAGCCTGGTCACCGCCGAGGTCGCCGCCGACCCGCCCCGGCTGCCGCCGTTCGAGCTCCAGGTGACGACCGGTCGGCAGGTCAAGGTGGCCGACGGGGCCGGCGAGCCAGGCGACGCCGACCTGGTGCTCCACTTCGCGGTCTGCCGCCGCTCGGGGGTCGCGGTGACCGGCCCGCCGCCGGCCGAGGTGTTCGCCGAGCCGCCCCGGGCCTGGCTGCTGGAGCGTTCCGCCGGGGAGCTGCGCTGGGCGGTGCAGCACGGCACGTCGTTCGCCTACCGGGTGCTCACCGCCTGCCGGGCCTGGCGCCTGCTTGACGAGGACGTGCTCGACTCCAAGGCCGGGGCCGGCCAGTGGGCACGCCCGCTGCTGGCCGACCCGAGCGTGGTCGACGCCGCCCTGGCCGCCCAGCGGGGCATGGCACCGGCGCCGACCGACCGGGAGCGCGCTGACGACTTCGTCGCCGCGGTCCTCGACCGCTTCGCCGCGGCGCCCGATCTGTGAGTCTCCCCGCCAGAACCGGGGCGTCGCACTCCCAAGGGCCGTCGCCGCTGCTCTCCGGCCGGGCGGTGGCGGTCTGGCTGGCCCTGGGGGTGGTGGCCATCTCGACCTCGCCGATCCTGGTCAGGGTGGCTGCCATGCCAGCCCTGGCGCTGGCGTTCTGGCGCTGCCTGGCCGGGGCGGCGGTGCTGGCCCCGTTCGCCTTCCGCGGCCAGGCCCTGGGTCGCCTGGAGCGGGGGGACCTCCTGCGGCTGGTCGCGGCCGGGGTGTTCCTGGCCGTGCACCTGGGGTTGTGGAACGCCTCCCTGGCCCTGACCACGGTGGCCGCCTCGACCACGCTGGTCAGCTGCGCGCCGCTGTTCGTCGGCCTCGGGTCCCGGTTCCTCGGGGAGGCGCCCGGCCGCCGGGCCTGGCTGGGGATCGTCCTGGCGACCGCCGGCGCGGTCGTCATCGGCCTCGGCGACGCCACCGGCCCGGTTGGGGAGGTCCGGGGGGCCGGTCCCGGCCCCCCGGGTGGATGGGCGCCGCTCCTGGGGGATGCGCTCGCCTTTGCCGGAGCGGCCGCGGTGGCCCCCTACCTGCTGCTGGGGCGGGTGCTCAGGCGGCGGCTGCCGGTGACCACCTACGGCGCATCGGTGTACGGGGTGGCCGCGGTCCTCCTGCTCCCGGCCTGCCTGCTCACCGGCTCCAGCCTCGGTGGCTACCCGGCCGCGACCTGGCTGGCTGTCGCCGGGGTGGTGGTCGGGCCGCAGCTCCTCGGGCACACGGTGTTCAACGGCCTGCTGGCCACCGTGCGCGCCTCGGTGGTGGCTGTTGCCATCCTCATCGAGCCGGTCGGCGCCACCGTCCTGGCCTGGCTGCTGCTCGACGAGCTGCCCGGGCCCGGATTCTGGCTGGGAGCCCCGCTGGTGCTGGCCGGGGTGTGGCTGGCAACGACCGGCTCGCGACGGATGTAGGCTTGACCGCCCGGACCAGCCAGGAAGAAAGCGAGCCGCGACCATGCCGGGAACCATCCTCGTCGGCAGCCAGTGGGGTGACGAGGGCAAGGGCAAGGCCACCGATCTGCTGGCCGACAAGATGGACGTGGTCGTCCGCTACCAGGGCGGCAACAACGCCGGGCACACGGTGATGGTCGGAGGGCGGACCTTCAAGCTCCACCTGGTCCCCAGCGGCATCCTGTACCCGCATGTCACCCCCGTGATCGGCAACGGCATGGTGATCGACCCGGGGTTCCTGCTGGCCGAGCTGGCCGCGCTCGACGCTCAGGGCATCGCCACCGGCAAGCTGCTCATCTCGGCCAACGCGCACCTGATCATGCCCTGGCACAAGGAGCTGGACAAGCTCACCGAGCGCTGGCTCGGCCGCCAGCGGATCGGCACCACCGGCCGGGGCATCGGGCCGACCTACGGCGACAAGGCCGGGCGGCTCGGCATCCGCGTCCAGGACCTGCTCGACCCGGGAATCCTGGCCAAGAAGGTCGAGGCCGTGCTGCGGGAGCGCAACCCGCTGCTGGCCAAGGTCTACAACCGGCTGCCGCTGGACGCCGAGGCGATCGTCGAGGAGTACGCCACCTACGCCGAGGCGCTGCGGCCCCGCATCGCCGACACCTCGCTGTTCGTCTGGAACGCGCTCCGTGAGGGCAAGCAGGTGCTGTTCGAGGGCGCCCAGGCGACCCTGCTCGACGTCGACCACGGCACCTACCCGTTCGTGACCTCGTCCTCGCCGAGCGTTGGCGGCGCCCTGGCCGGGGCCGGCGTCGGCCCCGGCTGGATCGAACGGGTCATCGGCATCGCCAAGGCCTACGTGACCCGGGTCGGGGCCGGCCCGTTCCCGACCGAGGCCGACGACCCGGAGGCCGAGGTGCTGCGGGCGGCCGGCGACGAGTTCGGCACCACCACCGGCCGGGCCCGCCGTTGCGGCTGGCTGGACACGGTCGGCCTGCGCTACTCGGCAAGGGTCAACGGCCTCACCGAGCTGTTCGTGACCAAGCTGGACGTGCTCTCGCGCCTGGAACGGATCCCGGTGGCCACCGCCTACCGGGTCGACGGCGAGGTGACCGAGGACTGGCCGATGACCCAGACCGAGGTCCACCACGCCGAGCCGGTCTACGAGCTGTTCGAGGGCTGGCGGGAGGACATCACCGGCGCGACCCGGCTCGAGGACCTGCCGAGGGCGGCCAGGGTGTACGTCGACGCGATCGAGAAGCTGGGCGGGGTGCCGGTGACCGCCGTCGGCGTCGGCCCCGGCCGCGAGCAGACAGCAACGGCCCAGCCGGCAGGGTCGACCGCCGCTGCGGGGCCGCCGCCTCGGGCAATGACGATCTCTGGAGGGGATTGAGGATGCGGATCGCGGTCGTCGGGAGCGGCGGGCGTGAGCACGCGCTGCTGGTGACGCTGGCCCAGAGCCCGGACGTCGACCGCCTGTTCGCCGTCCCCGGCAACGCCGGCACGGCCGAGGTGGCGGAGAACGTCCAGGGGCTTGGCGTCACCGACGCGGCCGGGCTGGCCGACTTCGCCGAGCGGAGGAGGATCGACCTCACCATCATCGGGCCCGAGCTCCCCCTGGTCGCCGGGGTCGCCGACGAGTTCCTTGACCGCGGCCTTCCGGTGTTCGGTCCCACAGCGGCCGCCGCCCGCATCGAGGGCTCCAAGGCGTTCGCCAAGGAGGTCATGGCCGCGGCCGGCGTGCCCGCCGCCCACTCCGAGACGTTCACCGACCCCGGCGCGGCGGTGGCGGCCCTCGACGGCTTCGGCCCGCCCTGGGTGGTCAAGGCCGACGGGCTGGCCGCCGGCAAGGGCGTCACGGTCACCGACGACCACGCGGCCGCCCGGGCGGCGATCGAGGCGGCGCTGGTGGGCCGGGTCCACGGCGAGGCCGGCGCCCGGATCCTGCTCGAGGAGTACCTGGAAGGACCGGAGGCCAGCGTGTTCGCGGTCACCGACGGCCGCACGGTGCTGCCGCTGGCCCCGGCCCGCGACCACAAGCGGATTGGTGACGGCGACACCGGGCCCAACACCGGCGGCATGGGCGCCTACTCGCCCGTGCCCGACGTCGACGACGAGCTGGTCGATGCGGTTCGCCGGACCGTGCTGGAGCCGACCGTGGCCGAGCTGGCCCGCCGGGGCGCCCGCTACCAGGGGCTGCTGTACGCCGGGCTGACCCTGACCGCCGCCGGGCCCAAGGTGCTGGAGTTCAACTGCCGCTTCGGCGACCCGGAGACCCAGGCCATCCTGCCCCGTATCACCACCGACCTGGCCGACCTGGCGTGGGCGGCGGCCGAAGGCACCCTGGCCGGCTGCAAGGTCTCCTGGGACCCAAGGGCCTGCGTCACCGTTGTCCTGGCCGCCGGCGGCTACCCGGGCTCCTACCGCACCGGCCTTGAGGTCGAGGGCCTGCAGGCGGCCGCGGCCGAGCCGGGCGTCCACCTCTTCCATGCCGGGACCGCGCTCGACCGGGCCGGGCGGGTCCGCACCACCGGTGGGCGGGTCCTCGGCGTGACCGCCCTCGGCGACGACCTGGCCGACGCCAGGGCCCGCGCCTACCAGGCGGCCGAGCTGCCGATGTGCTCGGCCAGGACGCCAGGCCGCTTGGTGGCGATGAGCCCGGCGACCCGCCCCGCCACCTCGGGGGCGCTGGCGTCGGCCTCGCGGACCACGATGGGCACCCGGCAGTAGGGCAGGATCTTTTCCCGGTCGGCGGGTTGCGTATCCCTCATCTCGTGCAATCGTGACGAAGAGGTGTCTACCGTAGCACGGCGCCGATGTCGTGCCGGTACTGCACGCCGTCGAAACGGACCAGCTCGGCGGCCTGGTAGGCGCGGGCCCGGGCGTCGGCCAGGTCGTCGCC
>DATHIG010000746.1:0-2017 GCA_035490035.1 Actinomycetes bacterium | reverse complement strand
GCGAGCTGGTCGCCACCGCCACCGAGCTCAAGCACGTGGCCAAGCGCGACCAGGGCTCCAGCTACGCCATGGACCGCCGCACCGACGGGTTCTAGTCCGGCGTTGGCGCAGGTGTACGCTGCTTGGGACGTACACGCGCGTCTCCGGGGCGGGGTGGAAATCCCCACCGGCGGTGAGAGCCCGCGACCCCCGGCCGCCAGCGGCCGGGGTGGACCCTGTGGAACCCAGGGGCCGACGGTGACAGTCCGGATGCGAGGAGGCGGCGGCCGCGCTCTGGGCTGGCACGCCCGGCGCGGCCTCCACCACGCCCCGAACAGGAGGGCTGTGGTGGCAGCAGAGCGGCAGAGCGACGAGGCCTGGATGGCCCGTGCGGTTGCCCTTGCCGAGGGTGGGCGCGGCACCACCGGCCCCAACCCGATGGTCGGGGCGGTGCTGGTGCGCGACGGGCGGGTCGTGGGCGAGGGCTTCCACCTGGCCGCCGGGCAGCCGCACGCCGAGACGCTGGCCCTTGCCGCCGCCGGGCCGCTGGCCGCCGGCGCCACCTGCTATGTGACCCTGGAGCCGTGCGCCCACCAGGGGCGCACCCCGCCCTGCGTCGACGCGCTGCTGGCCGCCGGGGTGGCCAGGGTGGTGGTGGCGGTGCCCGACCCCGACCCGCGGGTCGCCGGGGCCGGGCTGGCCCGGCTGGCGGCGGCCGGGGTGCAGGTCACCGTCGGCGCCGGCGCCGACGCGGCCGCCGACCAGAACGCCGCCTACCTGACCCACCGCCGGCTCGGCCGGCCCAGGATCACCCTCAAGGCCGCGGCCAGCCTCGACGGCAAGGTCGCCGCCCCCGACGGCACCTCCCAGTGGATCACCGGGCCGGCGGCCAGGTCCGACGCCCACCGGCTGCGGGCCGAGGCCGACGCGGTCTGCGTCGGCGCCGGCACCGCCATGGCCGACGACCCCCGGCTCACGGTCCGCCTCGACGGCTACGCCGGCCGCCAGCCCCTGCGGGTGCTGGTCGACGCCACCGGTCGGGTCGGGGCCGACGGCCGTCTGTTCGACGGGGAGGCCGCCACCCTGGTCGCGACCACCGCCACCGCCTCGGCGGCCGCGTTCGACGCCTGGAAGGCCGCGGGCGCCGAGGTGCTGGTCTGCCCCCAGGCCGACCGCGCGCCTGCTGCCCCCCGGGTGGCTCGGGGGGTGGACCTCGGCCACCTGGCCGGGTTGCTGGGGGAGCGGGGGGTGTTGGAGCTGCTGGTCGAGGGCGGTCCCCGGCTGCAGGCCAGCTTCTGGGCGGCCGGGCTGGCCGACCGCCTGATCTGGTACCTGGCGCCGCTGGTCATCGGCGGGGACGGCGCACCCGGGCTGCTCGGCGGCGACGGCGCGGCCACCCTGGCTGCCGCCGGCCGGCTGCGCCTGGCCTCGGTCGACCGCCTCGGCGACGACCTGCGCCTGGTCGCCTACCCCCGACCCACCGGGGAGGCAGCAGGCGCCCCCCCGGACCCCCCCAGGCCGGAGCTCGCGGAAAGGGGACGCTGATGTTCACCGGGATCGTCGAGGGGTTGGGCGAGGTGGTGGCGCTGACCGTGGCGCCCGACGGCGGCGGGGCGCGGCTCGAGATCCAGGCCTCGTGGCTGGCCGATGCGTTGCGGACGGGGGAGTCGGTGGCGGTCAACGGCTGCTGCCTGACCGTCGCCGAGCCGACCGCCGCCGGGTTCGCCGCCGACCTGGTCGCCGAGACCCTGCGTCGCACCGCCCTCGGCGGCCTGGCGCCCGGGGCAACGGTCAACCTGGAGCGCCCCCTTGCCCTCGGCGGCCGCCTCGGCGGCCACCTGGTCCAGGGCCACGTCGACGGGGTCGCAACCGTCCTCGAGGGGCCTCAGGGCCCCCCCCCGGTGCCTGAGCCCGGTGCTCGGGCCGGAACGGAGCTGCGCATCGAGCTGCCCGACGCCCTCCAACGGTATGTGGTGGAGAAGGGGTCGATCGCGGTCGACGGGGTCAGCCTGACCGTCGCCGGGGTCGGCCCCGGCTG
>DATHIG010000745.1:0-6542 GCA_035490035.1 Actinomycetes bacterium | reverse complement strand
GGCCAGTTCTCCGACAGCGGCCGTCCCGACTCCAGCACCTCCCGCCAGACGACCAGCACAGTCAGGATGACCGAGGCCGGGATCGCCAGGGGCAGGCGCAGGTGGCGGAAGACCTGCGGGTACAGCACCAGCAGCAGCGAGAAGTAGGCGGGGTGGATCCCGGCCAGGAGGAACCAGATCGCAAGCAGGCCGACCAGGTAGACCAACACCGGGCCCGGCCGCTCCTCGGTGACCGGGAGCCGCCGGAACCCGAGGTGCCAGCCCGCGGCGAGCAGGGTCAGCCCTCCCAGCACCCACCGGTCACGGCCGGCGGTCGCGGGGTCGAGCAGGGCCAGCGCCGCGGTGAGGCCGAGCAGCCCGTAGAGGGCGGCGTCCCAGATCCAGGCGTGCTGGTCCCAGGCGTCGACCCCGCGCAGGTTGGGCTCGCAGCTCAGCCGCCGCTCCTCTCGTCGGGTCTCCCCACAGAGGGTACGAGAGGCCGGCGCCCCCGGGTAGCACCCGGACGGTGGATCGGCCCCTCAGCCGTCCGGTTGATGGGTGGAACAGAGGCCACGCAGATCCCTCGAGCCCGGATGCCTGACCGGCGTGCTAGGGAGCCGGCAGATCCGCCAACCTCGGCTGCTCGACCGGCTTCCTGGCGCCGACCACCGCCGGCTCGGGCGCACCCGCGTTGCCGGCGAGCGGCACCGCGACCGTGAAGGTGACCAGCCCGTCGCCGGAGTCGACCGCCACGGTGCCGCCGTACGACTCGACCAGGCGTCGGACGATGTGCAGGCCGAGGCCGACCCCGGAGGCGTTGCGGGTCAGGGACGAGTCCAGCTGGACGAACGGTTCGAAGATGCGCTTGCGGTCGGCCGGGGTGATCGGTGGGCCGGCGTTGCTCACCGACACCTCCAGCAGCTCGCCGGTCAGGCCGGCGGCCACTCGCACCGTTGTCAGCGGGGTGGCGTACTTGAGGGCGTTGCCGAGCAGGTTGACCATCACCAGGCGCAGGGCCTCGGCCGGCATGGCCACCTCGGTGATGGCCGGCAGGTCGACCTCCAGGTCGAGCCGCTCCCGCCCAGGGACGTCCTGCAGGTCCTCGATCACGGCGCCGACGACGCCGCGGAGGTCGGCGGCGGCGCTGCCGTCCTGCTGGATGACTTTGGAGGAGTAGACCAGGTTGTCGACCACCCGTTGCAGCCGGCGGGCCTCGCGCAGGATGCGGCCCAGGTGCTCCTTGCGCTGGGTCGAGGTCAGCCGGTCGTCGCGGGTCAGCAGCAGCTCCCCGAACCCGAGGATGCCGGTGAGCGGGGTGCGCAGCTCGTGGGAGACGACGTTGTAGAGCTCGTCCTTGAGCCGCTGCGACTGCTGCAGCTCGCGCACGACCGCCCGTTGTCCCTCGTAGAGCTGGCGGAAGGAGCGTTCGGCCTCGGCCCGGCTGTCCTCGTTCAGGCGCCAGTTGGCCAGGTTGGCCGTTGCCGTGGCGAGGATGAGCAGCTCGCCGACGGCCGCCCGCAGCCACGGGCTGCTCCACGCCTCGGCCGGCGGCCACACGTTGGATGCTTCCAGGAGCGCGGCCACCACGCCGTAGACGGCCACGAAGCCGACCGCGACCAGGAATGGGAAGCCGTCCTGGTACAGCATGATCAGGGCGATCGCGACGAAGAAGTGGAACGACAGCTCGACCGCCCCGCCGCCCATGCCGACCAGCACGCAGGACGCCGACAGCAGGCCAACGGTGGCCAGCACCGACCGCCAGCGCCGGCTGCCCCAGGGCACGGTGGCCAGCGCCGCCGAGGCGGCGACCACCACCACCCCGTACGCGCCGGCCCGGCCGCCCGCCCCGAGCACGGCCAGCAGGCCGAGGCCGGGAACGTGCAGCCAAAGGACCAGCAGGATCGCGCGGTGGCGACCCCGCCAAACGTCATCGGGAAGGGAGCGACCTTGGGGGAGTCCGCCCCGGACCCGGCTGAGCAACTGCAACGCCACCTCGAACGCTCCTCGCCACGGCGACGCCAAGCCCGCGGAGCCTACGTTGCCAACCGTGACGGGAACCACGCGCAGTCTTTGGCAGCTTCCCTACGCAATTTACTCGGCTCACCGGGGCGAACTGGGCCCGAACCGGCGATTGGCGCTTACCGGGAAATCTCAACTACATTTTCGGGTGGCGACGAGGGGGAGCGGACTGTGATCCTGAAAGCGGCAGAGGTTCGGAAATTCCGGAGCATCGAGAATTCGGGTACCGTCCGTTTTGATCCGGACGTGACTTGCCTGGTCGGCAAGAACGAGAGCGGCAAGACCGCCTTCCTCGAAGCGCTGTACCAGGCCAACCCGTTCGGCTCGGCGGGCCGAGGGCTCAACGAGCTGCGCGACTACCCGCGCCGCCTGCGCGGCCGCGACCGGGCGCAGATCGCCGACACCAGCCCGATCTCGGCCACCTTCGAGCTGGCTGACGCCGACCTCGAGGCGGTGGTGCTCCGGTTCGGGGCTGCCGCGATCGCCTCCAAGGAGCTCACCGTCGAGCGGGCCTACTCCGGCCGCCGGCGTCTCGTCCTCGGCGACGAGGAGCCACCAGACGAGGTGGCCGCCCTGCTGGCCTCGCGGCTGCCCCGGTTCCTGTACTTCGACGGCTACAGCGTGCTGCCCGGCCGGGTGTCGATCCCGCGCCTGCAGGCCACCCCTGAGGACGAGCTGCAGCCGGGCGAGCGGACCGCGCTGGCCCTGCTGCGGCTGGCCGGGGCCGCCGCCGACGAGTTCGTCGAGTCCGAGTACGAGGTGCGCAAGGCGGCGCTGGAGAGCGCGGCCACCATGGTCAGCGAGGAGGTGTTCCGCTACTGGAGCCAGAATCCCGACCTGACCGTCGAGCTCGACCTCGACTTCCGTGAAGGCGGCCAGAACGGCAAGGGCGGCCCACCCTTCCTCGACGTGCGCATCCGCAACGCCCACCACCGGGTGACGACGAACTTCGGCGATCGCTCGAGCGGGTTCGTCTGGTTCTTCTCGTTCGTGGCCGCCTTCTCGGAGCTGCGCAAGTCCGAGGGCCTGGTGCTGTTGCTGGACGAGCCCGACCTCGGGCTGCACGCCGCCGGCCAGGCCGACCTGCTCCGCTACCTGGACGAGCAGCTCGCCGGAGGCCACCAGGTCGTCTACACCACGCACTCGCCGTTCATGGTCGACCCGGCCCGGCCGCACCGGGTCCGCACCGTCGAGGACGTGCCGGACGGCGGCACCCGGGTGCGGGAGGGGGCGCAGGCGACCAGCCGCGACACCGTCCTGCCGCTCCACGGGGCGCTCGCCATGCGGCTGCTGGACGGCCTCGGGGCCGGCCCGCGAACCCTGCTCGTCGGCGGTGTCGCCGACCTGGTCTACCTGGAGGTGATGAGCGGGTGGCTCCAGGAAGGCGGTCGGCGCGGCCTCGATCCGGCCTGGACGCTGCTGCCCACCGGCGGGCTGGACGGCCTCCCGCTGCTGGCGGCGCTGCTGGGAATGCCGCTGGAGGCGGCCGTGCTGCTGGAGGTCGGGGCCGGCCACCCGAGCGTGCGCGCCCTGGCGGAGCAGGGCACGGTCCTGCCGGAGCGGCTGATCGCCCTGACCGAGCTGACCGGCCAGAGTGAAGCCGGCGTCGAGGACCTGTTCGACGACGCCTTCTACTTCCACCTGCTGGCCGCGACCGGCGTGAACGGCCTGGACCCCAATGCGGTGGCCGGGGAGGGCTCGGTGGTGCGGCGGGTCGAGCGCGCCACCGGGACCGTGCTGGACCGCTATCCTCCGGCCAGGTACCTCCTGTGCCACCAGCAGCGGCTGCTGCCGGCCATCGGCCGCGAGCCGCTGCAGCGCTTCGCCAGGCTGTTCGCCACCCTTGACGAGCTGTAGCCTGAATCTCCGGCCACCTTGTCGCCGACCGGGGAGCCGCCGTGCCGCCGACCCACCAGGTGCTGAACCAGCCGCCGCCGCTGCACGGCTACGACCTCTACGACGCCGACCCGGTGCTGGCCAAGGCGATGCACCGGGAGGGAGCCGGTTGGGCCCAGGAGCGGGTCCGGGCGCTTGGTGTCCTCGCCGGCAGCCAGGAGGCGATCGCCTGGGGCCAGGCCGCCGACGCCAACCCGCCGGTGCTGCGCAGCCACGACCGCTACGGCCGGCGCGTCGACGAGGTCGAGTTCCACCCGGCCTGGCACCGGCTGCTGGGCACGGCGGTCGAGCACGGCCTTCACGCGGCCCCCTGGCGCGAGCCGAGGCCGGGCGCCCAGGTGGCGAGGGCTGCCGGGTTCTACTGCTGGACCCAGGTGGAGGCCGGCCACGGCTGCCCGGTCAGCATGACCTTCGCCGCCGTGCCGGCGCTGCGGGCCGAGCCCGGGCTGGCCGCGACCTGGGAGCCGAAGCTGACCGCGCTCGCCTACGACCCCGGCCTGTCCCCGGTGACCGCCAAGGCCGGGGCGCTGTGCGGCATGGCCATGACCGAGAAGCAGGGCGGCTCCGACGTCCGTGCGAACGCCACCACGGCGGCGCCGGCCGGCCTTGACGGCCAGTGGCTGCTGACCGGCCACAAGTGGTTCTGCTCGGCGCCGATGAGCGACGCCTTCATGGTCCTGGCCCGGGCTCCGGACGGGCTGTCCTGCTTCCTGGTCCCACGGGTGCTGCCCGACGGCGCCCGCAACCGCTTCCACCTGCAACGGCTCAAGGACAAGCTCGGCAACCGGGCCAACGCCTCGGCCGAGGTCGAGCTGGACGGCGCGGTGGGCTGGCTGGTCGGGGAGCAGGGCCGCGGCCTGACCGTCATCCTGGAGATGGTCAACCACACCCGGCTCGACTGTGTCGTCGGCTCGGCGGCCCTGATGCGTCAGGCGGTCGCCCAGGCCACCCATCACGCCGCGCACCGCAGCGCGTTCGGGCGCCGCCTGGCCGACCAGCCGCTGATGGCCAACGTGCTGGCCGACCTGGCCGTCGAAGCCGAGGCCTCCACCATGCTGGCCATGCGCGTGGCCGGCGCCTTCGACCGGGCGGCCGGCGACGCCGCCGAGGCCGCCCTGTGCCGGCTGGCCACCGCGGTGGCCAAGTACTGGGTGTGCAAACGGGCCCCGGCGGTGGCCGCCGAGGCGCTGGAATGCCTTGGCGGCAACGGGTATGTCGAGGAGAGCGGGCTGCCCCGGTTGTACCGGGAGGCGCCGCTCAACTCGATCTGGGAGGGCGCGGGCAACGTCAACTGCCTGGATGTGCTGCGGGTGCTGGCCAGGCGGCCCGAGGCCGTTGCCGCCCTGCTGGACGAGGTCGCGCCGGCCAGGGGAGCCGACGCCCGGCTGGACCTGGCCGCGGCCGCCGTCGAACGCGAGCTGGCCGCGGCCGCCGCCGACCCGGCCGGGGTGGAGGCTGGCGCCCGGCGGCTGGTCGAGCGGCTGGCCGTGGTCCTCCAGGGCGCCCTGCTGGTCCGCCATGGCCACCCGGCGGTGGCCGACGCCTTCTGCGCGTCGCGGCTCGGCGGCGACCGCGGGGCGGCGTTCGGCACCCTGCCGCCCGGCCTGGACCTGGCCGCGATCGTGGAGCGAGGCACCCCGAAGCCGGCCTGAGGCAAACCGTTACCGGCCCGATACGTCGCGGGAATGGTTGCGCTGGTACAGCTGGAAGCATGCGCAGAAGCCGACGAACCGGGGGTGGGAGGATGGCAGGCAGCAGCCGCGGCGCGCGCGGCATGGTCGCCATGGCCTCGGTCGGGCTGGCCGCCGCCCTGGCGCTGGCCGCCTGCTCGGCTGGCGGCGGGGACGACCCGGCGCAGGCCGCGCCCACCACGGCCGCGCCCTCGACCGCCGCGCCGTCAACCGCGACCCCGACGACGGCGGCTCCGACCACCGGGGCGCCGACGACCACCGCCGCCCCGACCACCGTCGCCCCGACCACCGTCGCCCCGACCACCACCAGGCCCAAGCCGGCCGAGCCGGCCCAGCTCAGGTCCGGCGCCGAGGGTGCCGCCGTCAAGGCCCTCCAGCGTCGCCTGCACGAGCTGGGCTACCAGGTCCAGGAGGCCGACGGCCGGTTCGGCCCCGAGACCCACCACGCGGTGGTCGCCTTCCAGAAGGTCAACCGGCTGGCCCGCGACGGCGTGGTCGGCCCCGTGACCCGCAAGGCGCTCGAGCGCCCCCGCGTGCCCCGGCCCCGCTCCGGCAAGGCCGGCTTCCACGTCGAGGCCGACCTCACCCTCCAGGTCGTCTACCTGGTCAAAGACGGCAAGATCCAGGAGGTCCTCGACGCCTCGTCGGCCTCGGGCCAGACCTACGTGGTCAAGGGTGACGTCCGGCTGGCCGTGACCCCGCTCGGCAGCTTCCAGATCCAGCGCAAGATCAACGCCTGGCGCAAGAGCGAGCTCGGCCTGCTCTACCGACCGGCCTACTTCACCGGCGGCTACGCATTGCACGGCGCCCCGTCGGTGCCGCCATTCCCGGCCAGCCACGGCTGCATCCGCATCACCACCGCCGCCATGGACCGCTGGTACGACAGGCTCCCGGTCGGCACCCCGATGCTGGTCTATCGAACGTAACGCGGGGGGCTCCGCCCCCCGCATGCCCCCC
>DATHIG010000744.1:0-2698 GCA_035490035.1 Actinomycetes bacterium | reverse complement strand
ACGAATCCCCGCCTTCAGCAAACCGCTGACCACGCACGAACGTCCAGCAGGCAGTACTGATGTGGAGCGGCTTGTCAAGGCGAGAGTTCTGCCTGGTGGATGGCATGATTTGGCGCAGGTGAAGACAGCGCTGGTCGCGCGTGGTCCTGGATGGAAGGTGCATCGGCGAGGTGGAGGAGCCCGGTCCCAGCTGGGGGTGGCCGGGCTCTGTGATTGGCACGCCGCCCAGCCGGCCAGGTCGGCCTGGATCGCCTCCAGTTGGGCGTCGCGGGCAGCCAGCCCGCCCGGTAGTGCGCAGAGGTCGCGGCCAGGGCGGGTTCCTCGAAGCGTTGCTGAAGCAGCCAGCGCTCGTGGGTCAGCGTCCAGGCGTTGCCGCCCCGCCAGGGCCGGCCGTGACGCAGCAGGAACTTGCCCCAGCCGATGCCGTGCCCGGGTGCGGTCGGCGACCATGTCGGCGCGGGCGCGGCACAGGTCCCGGACCGCTTGTTCCTGAACGGTGGGGATGCGGATCGCCACCAGCTCCCCGGCCCGGTACAGCCGCGCCAGCCGCCGGCAGTCGCGCGTATCGGTCTTGACCTTGTCGCCGGGGGCCTTGGGGATCAGTGAGGGCGCGATCACCTCCCAGCGCACGTGCATGCGATGCAGCAGCCGGGCCAGCTCGTAGCCGGTCGGGCCGGCCTCACAGCAGGCTCGCAGCCAGCGGGGATCGGGCAAGCGTCTGGGCCGCAATATTCTGGCGTGAGCATCGGCTACATCACTCGCTGCGTTCCACTCCGAACGTTATCGGAGGTACGGGGCGGCGGCAGTAGTTGGAACGCGAACTCAGCTTGCTTCGAGGACGAAGAAGATGAAGCACAAAAACGCTGTCCGGTCGCCGAGGTGGGGCGGGAAGAGCTCGCGCGGCGCGTCGGGGGAGGCGGGCGGTTCGCTGATGACCGAGATGCGGAAGCCCGCCTCGGTGAACGCGTCCGTCATCGCGTGCAACGGCCGATGCCAGTACGTCAGCACCGTGCTCTGTCCATTGAAGGTGTACTCCTCCGAATACTGCGTGATGGCGAAGTAGTCGGCGCTTGGGTTGGTCAGCTTGTAGATGATGGGGTGGTTCACCGACAGTATGAGGCGGCCGCCTGGCTTCAGAACGCGCCGCAGCTCAGCTAGGGGTGCCGTCCAGTCCTGCAGGTAGTGCAGAACGAGGGATGCGACGACGTCGTCGAACGCACCGTCGGCGAATGGGAGTGGCTGGCTGAGGTCGGCCACGTGCAGGGCTGCATTCTCACCCAGCCTCTGCCGCGCCAGCTCGACCATCGCCGAGCTGGAGTCGAAGCCGGTCACGATGGCACCCTTCGCGCGTAGCGCTGTGGACAGGGGCCCAGAACCGCACCCAGCATCGAGCACTCGGTGACTGTTGACGTCCCCGGCAAGATTAATCATCGCCGGCCGCTCGTAGTAGCCGTTGAGGAGGTTGGACTCGTTATCCGTTGAGTAGCTCTCGGCGAAACTGTCATAGTGATTGGCCTTCACCAGGTTCCTCGCTTTCGTACGAACTCTCGTGGACGGGAGCGACCTGGTTGATCCTGGCACGGAGGAGCCATTCGCACGCTCATGCCGCTGGGCGTGCCGTCGCAGACGCACGCTACTGCCGCGGTCAGCATCGGCTCGGTCCTCCAGCGACCCGGGACTTCCAGAGTTAGGTCAGCCTAACAGAAGCTCTTGGTAGACGCGGCGGGCCTGGTCGACCACGGCCACGACCGAGGCCCGCTGGGCGGCGTCGGCGAAGCGGCCGTGGTCGCCGAGCAGGGCCTCGAAGCGGTCCAGCCAGTCCAGCAGCCAGCGGGCGCTGGCCGGGCGGCGCACGGGGCGGCCGCCGACCTCGACCCAGACCGGGCTGGTGTGGGCGAACACCACCGGCCCCAGCACCGACGGGTGGCCGGGGCCACGGGCCACCGCGCACAGCCAGACCGAGTCGTCGACCGCCACCGCGGTGTCGATCGCCGGGGCCGCTCCCCCGCCGGCCGCGGCGGCCAGCACGCCGTCGGGGCCGACCAGCTCCAGGCGCTCGACCCCGAGGCCCTGGCAGCGGACGGTCACCGGCAGCCGCCGGCCGGCGGCGGCCTCGACCCGGTCGCCCGGGCCGCGGCCGTCGACCAGCAGCTCCAGCCAGGGGCCGTTGGTGGCCAGGGTGCGGCCGGCCCGGATGGCGTCGGCGAAGGCGGCCACCGACAGCGGCGCCCCCCGCAGGTCGGCGTAGACCCGCCCCCACCCGGGCGGGTTGGAGAACAGCGGGCCCCGCGAGTGGGACAGCCACACGTCGGTGCCGGCGGTCGCGGCCAGCCGCAGCCCGCAGCTGAGCAGGTGGTGGTAGAGGACGGCCGTGCCCTCGACGTCGCTGGGGCCGAGCAGGTCGACCGAGTCGACCAGGCCGAGGGCGGCGTCGGCGACCAGCTCGCGGGCCTCCACCGACCGGGGGAAGGCGAACGCCTGGGCGGGCGAGCCGTCGGCCAGGGGCGAGAACACCGGATGGGTGTAGGCGACGCTCGCCCCCTGGGACCGGAATTCCTGGCAGACGGCGGCATTCGCCGGCCAGTCGAAGGGCTCGTCGGAGCCCTCGTGGCCGCTGTGGTAGCGGGCCGGGCGGTCGGTCAGCCCCAGGGCGTGGACATGGCCGAGCAGGTCGTTGCGGTACTCGACCGAGAAGCGG
>DATHIG010000743.1:0-6164 GCA_035490035.1 Actinomycetes bacterium | reverse complement strand
GCCGAGCACCAGGTCGGGCCGGATCCCGGCCTCGGCGAGGGCGCGGAGCATGCCGACCTCGTGGGCGCCGAGCACGCCGCCGCCGCCGAGCACGAACGCGACCTCGTGCCGCCGACCCTTGTCCCCCACCACCGCCCCCTTTCCTCTCTCGGGCGATGATCCCACGCCCACCAGGAGGCTCGAAAGGACGCCACGCCGCAACCGCAGGCTGTCGGTGCTCGCCGCGACCTTCCACTCCCGATCACGCCAAGCCCGAGCCAGCCAAGCCGCGGCCTGCGAACCACCAGAACCACGGTGGCGAGGGGCGGTCCAGCTGCCCGGCCAGGCTCCCAGCGGGGGCCTGGCCGTCATATGCTGCGGGGTGCGTGTCCTTCTCGGGAAGGTGGTGTGCGGTGCGACGGTATTTGGTGGTTGCCAACCAGACGCTTGGCGGGGAGGAGCTGCTGACCGCGATCCGCGAGCGGATGGCGGGCGGCGACAGCCACTTCCACCTGCTGGTCCCCGCCACTCCGGCCGGGCAGCTCGACCCGGGCTCCGCCGGCGGCACGGGCGAGGCTGGCGGGCAGGCGGCCGGCGCCGGCCCCGAGGGACTGGACCGCTCGACCGCCCGCCAGCTGCTGGAGGACGAGCTGGACGACGCCGACCCCAAGGACTCGGGCGAGGACCTGGGCCGACGACTGGCCCGCCAGCGCATGCGCCACCAGCTGGACCGCATGCGCGAGCTCGGGGCCAGCGTCAGCGGCGAGATCGGGGTCGCCGACCCGGTCGACGCGGTCGGGGTGGTCCTGCACCGCTGGGAGTTCGACGAGGTGATCCTCTCCACCCTGCCCGGCCGGCGCTCCCGCTGGCTGGCCGCCGACCTGCCGACCAAGATCCGCCGTGGCTTCAAGCTCCCGGTGACCCAGGTCACCGGGGCGACCACCGCCGAGCGCTGAACCGCGACCAGGAAGGAACCGCATGGCGAGCAGGACGGTCAACGAGGACCGGGCCAGGATCGGCGCCCGCACCTTGCGCAACGACACCTGGTGGCTGCAGCCGCTGGTCACGGTGGCGGTGCTCGCCGGGTTCGTCGTCTATGGCACCTGGGTCGCCTTCGTCAACCGGGACTACTTCGCCGACCCCTACCTGTCGCCGTTCTACTCGCCCTGCCTTGCCGCCAGCTGCGAGGAGCCGACCTGGGCGATCGTCGGCAGCTGGTGGCCGCTGTCCCCCGCCCTGCTGGTCCTGCCCTTTCCGTTGGGGTTCCGGCTGACCTGCTACTACTACCGCAAGGCCTACTACCGGTCGTTCTGGTGGGCGCCGCCGGCCTGCGCGGTCCCCGACGCCCGGCCCCGCTACACCGGCGAGACCCGCTTCCCCCTGATCCTCCAGAACATCCACCGCTACTTCTTCTACCTCGCTCTGCCCTTCCCGCTGCTCCTGACCTGGGACGCACTGCGGGCCTTCAGCTTCCCCGACGGCCTCGGGATCGGCCTCGGCACACTGATCCTGCTGGTCAACGCCGTGTTCCTGGCGTTGTACACGGTGAGCTGCCACTCCTGCCGGCACCTGTGCGGCGGCCGCCTCAACAGCTTCTCCAAAGCCCCGGTCCGGTTCTGGATGTGGCGCAAGGTGTCGGCCCTCAACGCCCGCCACATGCCGCTGGCCTGGATCAGCCTGGTCACCGTGGCCCTGGCCGACGTGTACGTGCGGCTGGTCGCCAACGGCACCATCAGCGACCCGAGGTGGTTGTTCTAGATCATGGCCGAGCACGAGACCCACGAGTTCGACGTCGTCGTCATCGGGGCCGGCGGGGCCGGCCTGCGGGCCGCCATCGAGGCCCACGATCAGGGAGCCCGCACCGCCCTGGTCTGCAAGTCGCTGCTCGGCAAGGCGCACACGGTGATGGCCGAGGGCGGCATCGCCGCCGCCATGGCCAACGTCTATGCCGACGACAACTGGCGCGTGCATTTCCGCGACACCATGCGCGGCGGCAAGATGCTCAACAGCTGGCGCATGGCCCAGCTCCACGCCCAGGAAGCCCCCGACCGGGTGTACGAGCTGGAGGAATGGGGGGCGCTGTTCGACCGCACCGACGACGGACGCATCCTCCAGCGTGACTTCGGCGGCCACCGGTTCGCCCGCCTGGCCCACGTCGGCGACCGCACCGGCCTGGAGATGATCCGGACCCTGCAGCACCGGGCGGTCAGCAAGGGCATCGACGTGTTCATGGAGTGCACGGTGATGCGCCTGCTGACCGACGGCGGCCAGATCGCCGGGGCGGTCGCCTACTGGCGCGAGTCCGGCCGGCTGATCGTGTTCCGGGCCAAGGCGGTGGTGCTGGCCACCGGCGGGATCGGCAAGGCCTGGAAGGTCACCTCCAACTCCTGGGAGTACACCGGCGACGGCCACGCGCTGGCCCTGTGGGCCGGGGCCGACCTGGTCGACATGGAGTTCGTCCAGTTCCACCCCACCGGCATGGTCTGGCCGCCATCGGTCCGCGGCATCCTGGTCACCGAAGGGGTGCGCGGCGACGGCGGGGCGCTGCGCAACGCCGAGGGCAGGCGGTTCATGTTCGACTACATCCCCGAGATGTTCCGGGCGGAGACGGCCGAGACCGAGGAGGAGGCCGACCGCTGGTACGACGACCGCCAGAACAACCGGCGCACCCCCGACCTGCTCCCCCGCGACGAGGTCGCGCGGGCCATCAACACCGAGGTCAAGGAGGGCCGGGGCAGCCCGCACGGCGGGGTCTTCCTCGACATCGCCTCCCGCAGGCCGGCCGACTACGTCCGGCGCCGGCTGCCCTCCATGTATCACCAGTTCAAGGAGCTGGCCGACGTCGACATCACCAGGGAGCCGATGGAGGTCGGTCCGACCTGCCACTACGTGATGGGTGGGATCCGGGTCGACCCGGACACCCAGGCCGCCACCGTGCCCGGGCTGTTCGCGGCCGGCGAGGCCGCCGGGGGCATGCACGGCGCCAACCGGCTCGGCGGCAACTCCCTGTCCGACCTGCTGGTGTTCGGCCTGCGAGCCGGCCGCTACGCCGCCGAGCACGCAGCCAGGGTGCCGACGCCGCCGGCGGTGGACCCGGGCCTGGTGGAGGCGACCGAGCGGGAGGCCCTGGCCCCGTTCGAGCGCGATGTGGGCGAGAACCCCTACACCGTCCAGCAGGAGCTGCAGGACTGCATGCAGGAGCTGGTCGGGATCATCCGCACCGAGGACGAGCTGAAGAGCGCCCTCGAGCGGATCGCGGCGCTCAGGGAACGAGCGGGCAGGGTCGGGGTCGAGGGGCACCGGCAGTACAACCCGGGCTGGCACCTGGCCATCGACCTGCGCTCACTGCTCACCGTGTCCGAGTGTGTCGCCCTGGCGGCGCTGGAACGCCGTGAGAGCCGCGGCGGCCACACCCGCGACGACTACCCCAAGCCCGACCCGGAGCTGGGCAAGGTCAAGGTGGTGGTCCGGCTCCGCGACGGCGAGCCGGCCGTGGCCAGGGAGCCGCTGGACGACCTGCCCGACGACCTGAAGCGGCTCTTCGAGGAGAAGCCCCGATCATGACCAGCTACGACGTCACCCTGCGCCTGTGGCGCGGCGACAGCGGCGGCGGTGAGCTGCGCGACTACACCGTGGCCTGCGAGGACGGCGAGGTCGTGCTGGATGCCATCCACCGGGTCCAGGCGACCCAGGCCGGCGATCTGGCCGTCCGCTGGAACTGCAAGGCCGGCAAGTGCGGCTCCTGCAGCGCCGAGGTCAACGGCCGCCCGCGGCTGCTCTGCATGACCCGCCTGAACCTCTTCGAGCGGGACGAGCCCATCACCGTCACCCCCCTGCGCACCTTCCCGGTCATCCGCGACCTGGTCACCGACGTGTCGTTCAACTTCGAGATGGCCAAGCGGGTGCCGGCGTTCGCCCCGCGATCCCGCGAGGCCGACGGCACCTACCGGATGCAGCAGCAGGACATCGACCGGGTGCAGGAGTTCCACAAGTGCATCGAGTGCTTCTTGTGCCAGGACGTCTGCCACGTCATCCGTGACCACGAGGAGAACAAGCGCAACTTCGCCGGCCCGCGCATGTTCATCCGCTACGCCGAGCTGGAGATGCACCCGCTGGACACCGGCGACCGGCGCGAGCTGGTCCGCGGCCAGATGGGCCTCGGCCTGTGCAACATCACCAAGTGCTGCACCGAGGTCTGCCCCGAG
Source organism: Actinomycetes bacterium (assembly GCA_035490035.1). Lineage (GTDB taxonomy): Bacteria > Actinomycetota > CALGFH01 > CALGFH01 > CALGFH01 > CALGFH01. The sequence goes on along the minus strand of DATHIG010000743.1, from coordinate 1,980 downwards.
CACATCAACATCACCGACAACGCCATCATCCCCCTCAAGGAGCGGGTGGCCGACACCCGCTACGACCCCATCGCCTGGCTCGGCTCCAAGCTGAGACGGCGCGGCAAGCCGCCACCGGACGGCGGGTAGGGCCTGGCCGCGGCGCCACCGCCGTTCGCCGGCCAGGACGACGTCGTGGCCGGATGCGGTCGCCTGGCTCGGGCGTGCCGCAAACGGGAGCAAGCCGCGCAGGCGCTGGTCGACACCGTTGACAGCTCGGGTTGCCTGACAACAAGATCCGTGCGAGCGGCCCCTCGGCCGGGGGCGGACCGGCCGCCGCGAGATTGACCGGGCTCGATCGGTGGCGAGCGCGCGGGCGACGCGCATGGAAGGGGTGCGCGATGGCGCAGACGGTGCAGGAACCGGCAATGGCCGACGCGCCTGCGGAGGAACGCGCATGAGCGGCGCCGATTCGGACCGGCCCGGGCGGCCCGGGATGCTGACCGTCGAGGAGCTGCGGACCGAGGCCGACTCCGGCCGCATCGACACCGTGCTGATCGCCATGGCCGACATGCAGGGCCGCCTGCAGGGCAAGCGGCTGGCCGCCAGCCACTTCCTGGACGACGTGCTGGAGCACAACGCCGAGGGCTGCAACTACCTGCTGGCCGTGGATGTGGACATGAACACGGTGTCCGGGTATGCGATGAGCTCGTGGGACCGGGGCTACGGGGACTTCGTCTTCAAGCCGGACCTGAGCACCCTGCGCAGGGTGCCTTGGCAGGAGGGCACCGCCCTGGTCATGTGCGACCTGGAATGGGAGGACGGCAGCCCGGTGCTCGCCTCCCCCAGGGGGGTGCTCAGGCGCCAGCTCGAGCGGCTGGCCGAGCGGGGCTGGCTGGCCCTTGCCGGCACCGAGCTGGAGTTCATCGTCTTCCGCGACAGCTACGAGGAGGCCTGGGCCAAGAGCTACCGCGATCTGCAGCCGGCCAACGACTACAACGTCGACTACTCGCTGCTGGGCACGGCCCGGATCGAGCCGCTGCTGCGGCGCATCCGCAACTCGATGGCCGGGGCCGGGCTGCGGGTCGAGTCGGCCAAGGGCGAGTGCAACTACGGCCAGCACGAGATCGCCTTCCGCTACGCCGACGCCCTGACCACCGCCGATGGGCACGCCATCTACAAGAACGGGGCCAAGGAGATCGCCGCCCAGGACGGCTGCAGCCTGACGTTCATGTCCAAGTACAACGAGCGCGAGGGCAACTCCTGCCACATCCACTTCAGCCTGCGCAACGCCGAAGGCGGCGAGGCGATCATGGCGGCGGAGGGGTCCGGGGAACCCCGGAGTGGTGCCCCGGTGAGTCAGGCTGCGCGCCACCACGGCTACTCGGAGCTGATGGAGCAGTTCCTGGCCGGGCAGCTGGCCTGCCTGCGCGAGCTGACCCTGTTCCTGGCCCCCAACGTCAACTCCTACAAGCGGTACGCGGAAGGCAGCTTCGCCCCGACCGCGGTCGCCTGGGGCCACGACAACCGGACCTGCGCTCTGCGGGTGGTCGGGCACGGCCATTCGCTGCGGCTGGAGAACCGCGTGCCCGGCGGCGACGTCAACCCCTACCTGGCCCTGGCCGCGATCATCGCCGCCGGCCTGCACGGGGTCGACAAGGGCCTGCCCCTGGAGGACGAGTTCACCGGCAACGCCTACCAGTCCGACAAGCCGACCGTGCCCAAGACCCTGCGGGAGGCCCGCGACCTGTTCGCCGACAGCGAGCTGGCCCGCCAGGCCTTCGGGGCCGACGTGGTCGACCACTACACCAACATGGCCCGGGTCGAGCTGGACGCCTTCGACGCCGCTGTGACCGACTGGGAGCGCTACCGGGGCTTCGAACGCCTGTGACCCGACCAGCCGGCGAGCCCCGGGCCCCGTTCGCCGGTGAGGAACCCGACCGCCCACCGGCTGGACCGTTGTCCGAGCCCCGGGCCCCGTCCGCCGGTGAGGAACCCGAC
>DATHIG010000742.1:0-2797 GCA_035490035.1 Actinomycetes bacterium | reverse complement strand
CACCGGCCAGTGGTCGGGGACGCGGGCGTCGTCGGTCGGCTCCTCGGGAAGGGTCCGGTTGGCGATCGGCCAGGCGCAGGGCATGGCCGCGGCCCACTCCTCGGCCAGCTCCTGGCCGGTGAACACGGCCACGACACCCGGCAGCTGCTTGGCCGCGGTCGTGTCGAGGTTGGCGATGGTGGCGTGGGCGACCGGGCTGCGGACGAAGGACAGCCACAGCATGCCCGGCAGGGCGATGTCGTCGACGTAGCGGCCCTGACCGGTGAGCAGCTCCGGGTCCTCCTTGCGCAGGACCCCGCCGCCTACCCAGCGCTTGGCCTCCGGCTCGGCTACCTGCGTCATTCGGACCCTCCCTGAACGGCGGCGGGGGCGGCCTGCCGCATCTGGCCGGCCGCGTCCTGGATGGCCTCGACGATGTTCTGGTAGCCGGTGCAGCGGCAGAGGTTGCCCTCGAGGCCTAGCCGGACCTCCTCCTCGCCCATGCCGGCGCCACTCTCGATCAGCCCGAGGCCGGCCATGATCATGCCTGGGGTGCAGAAGCCGCACTGCAGGCCGTGGTGCTGGCGGAAGGCCTCCTGGAGGGGGTGGAGCTGGCCGTTGGTGGCCAGGCCCTCGATGGTGGTGACCTCGGCGCCGTCGGCCTGGACGGCGAGCACGGTGCAGGACTTGACCGATTTGCCGTCCATCAGCACCGTACAGGCCCCGCACGACGAGGTGTCACAGCCGACGTTGGTGCCGGTGAGGCCGAGGGTCTCTCGAAGGAAATAGACGAGGAGCAGGCGAGGCTCGACCTCAGCCTCGCGTCGGACGCCGTTTACGGTGCAAGCGATGCGCCTCAAGGGCCACCTCCGTCCCTTCGACCGGATCGAGACACCAGGGGATCTTGTCCCTGACGTGCTCCGATCCGACCGACGCTCAGCCGACTCTGGTCGAACTGCTGCACAATAGCATCGGCCTGATCGCTGGAAAATGCGAGGTTGGGCAGGCCGCTATGCTGAGCATGCACGACGACGTGGAGGTGGCTGATGCGCGACGTGCTCGATGCGATCGAGGGTTGGCGGGGCGAGGGCCACCGGGTCGCGCTGGCTACGGTGACCAAGGTGAAGGGCTCGGCGCCCCGACCGCCAGGGGCCAAGATGGCCGTCAGCGACGACGGCCGCTGGGTCGGCAGCGTCTCGGGGGGCTGCGTCGAGGGCGCCGTCCTCGAGGAGGCCGGCCGCGTGCTCGCCGGCGAACCGGCCCGGCTGGTCACCTTCGGCATCACCGACGAGATGGTCTGGGACGTCGGCCTGGCCTGCGGCGGGATCATCGACGTGTTCGTCGAGCCCCTCCCCTGACCGTGGATGCCCCGGTCGAATGGGACGCCGTTCGCGACCTGGTTCGGGCTGACCGGCGGGGGGCGCTGGTCACGGTGGTGGCCGGGCCTGGGTTGGGGGGCAAGCTGCTGGTCACGCCCGACGCGGTCCAGGGCTCCCTCGGCGACCCGGCCCTTGACGCGGCGGCGGCCGGGCTGGCCCGCGAGCTGCTGCCGGGCGAGGAGGCGGCGGTCCGCGAGCTGGACGGCCGCCAGCTGTTCTTCGACGTCTACGCCCCGCAGCCTCGGCTGCTGATCGTCGGCGCGGTCGACTTCGCGGCCGCCCTTGCCCGGCTGGCCCGCCTCACCGGCTTCAAGGTCACTGTGGTCGACGCCCGCGAGCGCTTCGCCACCACCGAGCGGATCCCCGACGCCGACGAGGTCGTGGTCGCCTGGCCCCAGGAGCACCTGGCCGCCAACCCGCCCGACGATGCCACCTACGCGGCCGTGCTCACCCACGAACCGCGCTTCGACGACCCGACCCTGACCGCCCTGCTCCGCAGCCCGGTCGCCTACATCGGGGCCATGGGCAGCCGTCGGGCCCACGCCGAGCGCCTGGAGCGGCTGCGCGAGGCCGGCTTCGGCGACGCCGACATCGCCCGAATCTCCGGGCCGATCGGGCTCGACATCGGGGCCAAGTCCCCTGAGGAGACGGCGGTGTCGATCCTGGCCGAGGTGATCGCCGCCCGCCACGGGCGCAGCGGCGGACCGCTGTCCGAACGGACCGCCCCGGTCCACTCCATCACGGAACGGGAAGAGGTGTGATGGGCGCCAACGCCTCGCCCCGGAGGGGCCCGGCCGGAGGGGTCCGGCCGGAGGGGTCCGGGGAACCCCAAAGGGGTGCCCCGGTGGGTCGAGGAGCTCTCCCGGAGGGGTGCCCCGGTTGGAAGGATCGGGTCTCCGAGGGAGCTCCCCGCTCAACCGGGTCTGCAGGGCCGGTGCTCGCGGTCGTCCTGGCCGCCGGCGGGTCGACCCGGATGGGCCGGCCCAAGCAGCTGGCCGACCTGGACGGGCGGCCACTGCTCGCCCACGTGCTGGCGTCGCTGGAGGACGCCCCGGTGGACAGGGTGGTGGTCGCGCTCGGCGGTGCCGCCGCCGAGGTGCTGGACCGGGTCGACCTGGGCCGGGCCCAGCCGGTGGTGGTGGAGGGCTGGGCCGCCGGGATGGGCCACGTCCTGGCCGGCGCCCTGGCCACGGCCGGGCCCGACTGGGCGGCGACCGTTGTCCTGCTCGGCGACCAGCCGCTGGTCTCGGGCCGGGCCGTCGCCCGACTGGTCGACGCGTGGCGGGCGGGCGCCGGCCCGGTGGTGACCGCCGTCTACGGCGGCCGTCCGGGCCACCCCAAGCTGTTCGACCGTCAGCTGCTGCCCGAGCTGCTCCGCCTGGTCGGGGACACCGGCGCCCGCGACCTGCTTGCCGCCCACCCCGAATGGGTGCACCGGG
>DATHIG010000741.1:0-5256 GCA_035490035.1 Actinomycetes bacterium | reverse complement strand
CTGGTCCTGCTCGCCGCCGTGGCCGAAGAGGCGTTGTTCCGGCGGCTGCTCTACGGCCGGCTGGAGCAGTTCGGCCAGCTGGTCGCCGTGCTCGGCACCGCGGTCCTGTTCGCCCTCATCCACCTGCCCGCCTACGGCCTGGCGGCCATGCCTGTCGACCTCGGGGCCGCGCTGCTGCTGTCCTGGCAGCGGTACGCTTCTGGCCGCTGGACGGTCCCGGCCGTCACCCATGCCATAGCCAACCTCCTGGCGGTGACCTAGAGTGCCGGCCGAGCATCGGCGCCGCACCGGTGCCGTGATGGAGGGACTGGAGGTCCGTGACGTGCGCGCCGTTCATGCTCGGCCGGTGCTCTGATGCGCCCGCTGCGCCCGCTGGTTCTGCTCCTCGCCCTGCTGCTGGTCGCAGGCTGCACCGGCGACCCGCCCGAGCCGGTCCGGATCGGCGCCGTCTACCCGCTGAGCGGCACCCAGGGCATGGGCGGGATCGACGAGTACCACGGCGTCCGGGTCGCGGCCGAGCTGGCCAACCAGGAAGGCGGGGTCGGCGGCCGCCCGATCGTGCTCGACCAGGTCGACGTGCCGGAGGCCGACGCAGCTCCCGGCGCGATCAAGGCGCTGGCCGACCGGGGCGTCGACCTGGTCCTCGGGAGCTACGGCAGCACCATCTCGAGCCCGGCGGCGGCGGCCGCCGCCGGGCGGGGCTCGCTGTTCTGGGAGACCGGCGCGGTCGGCAAGCTGGCCGGCCCCGGCGGGGGCGACCTGGTGTTCCGGGTCGCGCCCACCGGCGGCCTGCTCGGCCGGGGCGCCATCCGGTTCGTCGCCGACGAGCTCGCCCCCAAGCTGCGGCGGCCGGCCGCCTCGCTGCGCTTCGCGATCGCCGCGGTCGCCGACGTCTACGGCAAGGCGGTCGCCGACGGGGCACGGGCCGAGCTGCGCGAGCGGGGGCTGCGGGCCGTCGCCGACGTCACCTACGACCCGCGCCGCTACCACCCGGCCAAGGTGGTCAGGGAGGTCGCCGCCGGGCGTCCCGACGTGCTGTTCGTGGTCGCCTACCTGGAGGACGGGGTGGCGCTTCGCCGCCAACAGGTCCGCCAGCACCTGCCCCTGCTGGCCAGCATCGGCACCTCGTCCAGCTACTGCATGCCGGAGTTCGGGGCGCTGCTCGGCCGCGACGCCGTCGGCCTGTTCGCCTCCGACAAGCCCGACACCCACGGGATCAACCCCGCCGGGCTCGCCCCAGAGGCCCGCGCCCTGCTCGACCGGGCCGACACCGCCTACCGCAAGGCCAACGGCCACTCGATGAGCGCCGCCGCCCTTGCCGGCTTCTCCGGCGCCTGGGCGCTGTTCCGCCACGTGCTGCCGGCGGCGGCCTCGCTGGCCCCCGCCGACGTGGCCGCCGCGGCCCGGACGGCGAGGGTGGCCTCCGGCGGCCTGCCCAACGGCAGCGGCCTGGAGTTCGCCCCGGCGGGCGGTCCCGACGCCGGCGCCAACCTCCGCGCGGCCAGCGTCATCTGGGAGTGGACGGAGGTGAACCGGCGCGAGGTGACCTGGCCTCCCCAGTTCGCCACCGCTCCGATCGCCGCCATCCGCCCGTCCCGATGAACGCGGCCGGCGACGGTGGGAACCGGGTGGACACCGGGGAGCGCCGGACGGCCGGCAGGTCACGGACGGCCCTGCTGGCCGGGGTCGGGATCGTGCTGCTCTACCTGGCCGGGGCCGCCGTCAGCGGCCGGGCCAGCATCCTGGCCCGGCGGCCGCTGCTGGACGGGCTCGCCCCGCCCACGCCGTACCGCTGGGTGAACCCGCCGCCCGACCTGGCCTCCAGCAACAAACCGCCCGCCTCGACCCGCTTCACGGTCAAGCTCACCGCCAACGGGTCGCAGCTCGGCGCCTTCTCGACCATCGACGGGCAGGTCAACCTGGTGCTCAGCGAGGGAGCGGTGCGGGCGCGTCCCGGCCAGACCGAGGTCGAGGTCGCGGTCGACCCGGTCGACCCGGCGACCCTCGGGCCGATCCCGGCCGGGCTGGTGGGCGCCGGCAACGCCTACCGCATCCAGGCCAGCTACCAGCCGTCTGGCAGCAAGGTCGACACCCTTGGCGGCCAGTGCAGCGTCGGCCTGGTCTACCCGCTGCTGGCCACCGCGGTGAGCGACCCCGGAGGCCATCTGGTGCTGTCCTCGGCCGACGGCCGGGCCTGGGAGCGGCTGCGGAGCACCGACACGCCAGGCACCCACCAGGTGAGCGCCGGGCTGGCCAGGACCGGGTACGTCCAGGTCGGGGTGGCGTCGTCCGCTGGCGGCGGGTCGGCCGGCGACACCCGCACCCGGACCCTGCTGCTGGCCACCGGCGCCGCGGCGGTGATCGTGGCCGCCGCCCTGATCCTGCGCCGCCGCGAGTCGACGCGGGCGCCCCCGCCGAGACGGGGGCGGCGCCGGTGACCGGGCGTGGCGCCATCCGCAGGGCCGGGCTCGGCATGGTCCTCGCCGGCCTGGTGGTCGCGGCGACGGCCGGCCCGGCGGCCGCGCACGCGATCGGCTCGGGGACGGAGGCCAGCAACTACCGGACGGCCGTGCGCGAGATCGACCAGGGAGTGCCCGGCCTGGAGGTCCGGACCGTCGCCGGCGGCCAGCTGGAGCTGACCAACCGGTCCGGCCAGGAGGTGCTGGTGCTCGGCGAGCGCCTGGAGCCGTATCTCCGCGTCGGGGCGGGCGGGGTGTTCGAGAACCGGCGCTCGCCGAGCACCTATACCAACCGGTTCCGGACCGCCCCGACGGCCATCCCGCCGGAGTTCGACCCGGCGGCAGCGCCCGAGTGGCGACGGATCGGCGATGGGCCGTCGGCGGCCTGGCACGACCACCGGGCCCACTGGACCGGCCCCGACCCGCCGGCCGTGTCCGCCAACCCTCGAGCGCTCCAGGTGGTGGTGCCCGACTGGCGGGTCCCCCTGCGCCAGGGGGAGCGGACGATGGTGGTGCGGGGCGACATCACCTGGGTCCCCGGCCCGTCGCCGTGGCCGTGGGCGCTGGCCACGGTGGCCGTCTTCGCCGGCGCCCTGGCCGCCGCCGGCGGCCTCCGCCGGCCGCGGGCCCTCGCCGTGGTCGCCCTGCTCGCCGTGGCCGCCGACGTCGTCCACACCGTCGGGGCGCTGCTCGCCTCGGCGGCACCGCTCGCGGCCGAGCTGTACGGGTCGCTGACCTCGGCGGCCGGCTGGGTGGTGGCCGGCCTGGCCGCCTACCGGCTGCTCCGCGGGCGGGCCGAAACGGGCCTGCTCTACCTGCTGCTCGGCGGTTTGTTCCTGACCCTGGGCGGGGCCCTGCCCGACCTGTCGGCCCTCGCCCGCTCGCAGCTCGCCTCCGCCCTTGGCCCGCTGGCCACCCGGGTCACCATCATCCTCACCCTCGGCCTTGGCGCCAGCATGGTGGTCGCCGGGCTGGTGGGGTTCCGGAGCCCGCGCCGGACCGACGTTCCCGCGGCCTGAGCCGGCGTAAGCTGCAGGGGTGGTGTGGTCTCGAAGGATCGGGCGCCGGATGGTGGCCGCCGGCGCCCTTGCGCTGGCCGGCCTGACGCTTGGGGCCGGCGCCGCCCTCGCCGGCCCGTCGCCAGGGTCGCAGGTGCCGGCGCCGACGCCTGGACGGGTGCTGCTCTCCTGGTCGTTCAACCCGCTGGTCACCGTCGGGCTGGTGGCCGGGGCGGTGCTGTACCTCGAGGGCCGCCGGCGCCTGGTCGCCGGCGGGGTGGCCTGGCCGCTGCGGCGCACCGTCTACTTCCTGTCAGGGATCGGCGCGCTGGCCGTCGCCCTGGTGTCGCCGCTCGAGGCCTACGACACCGTGCTGTTCTCGGTCCACGTCGCCCAGCACATGCTGCTCACCATGGTGGCGGCCCCGCTGCTGGCCCTCGGCGCGCCGATCACGCTCGCCCTGCGGCTGGCCAGGGGCGGGACCCGCCGTCGCCTCGTGCGGCTGCTGCACAGCCCGCCGGTGCGGGTGATCGGCCACCCGCTGGTCGCCTGGGTGCTGTTCACCCTGACCCTGTACGGCCTCTACTTCTCACCGCTGTTCGACCTGACCCTGCGCCAGCCCCTGGTCCACGACCTGGTGCACCTCCACTTCCTCACCGTCGGGCTGCTGTTCTGGTGGCCGGTGGTCGGCCTCGACCCGTCCCGCTGGCGCCTGCCCCACATCGCCCGGCTGCTGTTCGTGTTCATGATGGTGCCGTTCCACGCCTTCCTCGGGGTCGCGATCCTGAACAGCGGGCGGGTGCTCGCCCCGACCCTCGAGAGCTTCCAGCGGTCGTGGGGCCCGACGCCCCTGGCCGACCAGCACGTCGGCGGCGCGATCCTGTGGGGCGCCGGCGATCTGGTCGCGCTGAGCGCGGTGCTCGGCATCCTCATCTCCTGGGCGAGCTACGAGGAGAAGGTGGTCGCCGTCCGGGAGGACCGGCGCCTGGCCCGGGAACGCGCCGCCGGCCGGCCCACCCGCCCCGTCATCCGGCCGCCGGGGCCATGAGGTGCCACGAGCCGCGGGTCCGCGTGGGCGAGGCGAGCGGCCGCGTGCTCGGTGCCGAGCTGCCGGTGGATCACGAGGCACCGGTCGACGCCCGGCTCGCCGGGTTCTTCGGGCGCGACCCGAGCTGATCCCACCCGAGACCCTGGAGGAGAACCCTTGGAGCTCACCGACAAGGTCCGTGCCTACTGGGACGCGGACGCCGCCACCTACGACGACTCCTCCGACCACGGCTACGCCGCCGCCTCTCCGTCCCTTCGGGCCGCCTGGAACGCCGCCCTGCACCGGCTGCTGCCCGGGGAGGGGCGCCGGGTGCTGGACGTCGGCGCCGGGACCGGCTTCCTGTCGCTGACCGCGGCCCGGCTGGGCCACCGGGTCACCGCCATTGACCTGTCGGCCGGCATGCTGGACCGCCTGCGGGACTCGGCCGCGCGCGACGGCCTGGAGATCGAGGTGGTCGAGGCGGGGGCCGAGACCCCGCCGGCCGGGCCGTTCGACGCCGTGATCGAGCGGCACCTGCTGTGGACCCTGCCCGACCCGGGCGCCGCCCTGGCCGCCTGGCGGGCGGTGGCGCCGGCCGGCCGGCTGGTCCTGTTCGAAGGGCTGTGGGGGGCGGCCGACCCGGTCGAGACCCTGCGCGGGCAGGCCCGGGAGGGGCTGCGCAAGCTGCGCGGGGAACCCGACCACCACCACGACCGCTACGAGCAGGGCATCTGGGAGGCGCTGCCGCTGGCCGGCGGGACCCACCCGGACC
>DATHIG010000740.1:0-7599 GCA_035490035.1 Actinomycetes bacterium | reverse complement strand
AAACTCCTCCGACCCCGGCCGTGTTCAAGGCGGTGATGGAGACACAACCCGAGCTGCCGGCCCGCCTCGCCCGCGACCTGGACGGGGCCTTCGAGGAGCTGGTCGGCGTCCACCAGCGGCTGGTGTACGGCCTGGCCCTGCGGGTCGTCGGCAACCCCGCCGACGCCGAGGAGGTCGCCCAGGACACCTTCGAGCGCGCCTACAACGCCATGGCCGGGTATCCGGCGGAGCGGGTGGCGGCGATGCGCCTGCGCCCGTGGCTGGCCCAGATCGCGCTCAACCTGGCCCGCAACCGGCTGCGGCGGCGCCCGCCGCCGACCAGGCCGCTGGAGGACGGCGACCGAGGACTGCCCATGCTGGCCGCCCCGGCGGCCGCCGATCCGGCCGCGGTGGCCGAGCGGGCCCAGGAACGGGACTTCTGGGCCGAGCTGCTGGCCTGCCTGCCCCGCGGCTACCGCGAGGCGGTGGTGCTGCGGCACGTCGAGGGCCTGCCCTACGCCGAGGTCGCCGAGGTCCTCGACCGGCCGGTGGGCACCGTCAAGACCCATGTGCACCGGGGCGTGCGGCTGCTGCGGGTGGAGCTGGAAGCTCGAAAGGAGCGGATGCAACGATGAACCGACCCGACCGTGACGACGACCGCTGGGAGGTGGCCCGGGAGCTTGCCCAGGGCCTGCAGGGGCTGCGGGCCGACCCGCCGGCCACCCTGCGACCCGCGGTGCTGGAGCGGGTCGGCCTGGCCGACGCCTTCCTCACCGTGGACGGGCCGGCCGGCCCGCTGCTGGTCGCCTACAACGGCCGCGGGATCTCGGCCACCGCCCCGGCCGCCGACCAGGCCGCGTTCCTCGAGCGGTTCCAGGCCCGCTTCCGGCGGCCGCTGCGCCCGGCCGACCGGGCCCCGCAACGGCTGGTGGCCCAGGTCGAGCGGTTCCTGGAGCCGGGCCGGCGCGGGGCGCCGCCCCGGTTCGACCTGCGCGGGGTCTCCGCGTTCGAGCGGGCGGTCCTGGCCAAGGCGCAGGAGATCCCCCGCGGGGAGGTCCGCCCCTACGCCTGGGTGGCCGGCGAGCTCGGCCAGCCGGCCGCGGTCAGGGCGGTCGGGGCGGCCTTGGGCCGCAACCCGATCCCGGTGCTGATCCCCTGCCACCGGGTGGTCGGCAGCGACGGGCGCCTGACCGGCTACGCCTGGGGCGTGCCCTACAAGCGGACGCTGCTGGCCGCCGAGGGCGCCGACCCGGCCGAGCTGGAGCTGCTCGGCCGGCGCGGCACCCGGTTCCTGGGCAGCGACACCACCCGCATCTACTGCTATCCCACCTGCCACAACGCGCGCCGCATCACCGCCCCCCACCAGGTGCGGTTCCGTGGTGCCGGTGAGGCAGGCAGGGCCGGTTACCGGCCCTGCCTGGACTGCCGGCCCCCGAGCGCGGCCAGGTAGTCCCCGATCCAGGCGGGGAGCTCCGGCTCCCGCCACCGCCTCCCGGCAGCGCCTGCGCCATGGGCAGGCTGATCGCCGCTGTTCACCGGCGGCGGCGCAGGGCCCGCAGGGTCTGCTCGGCCGCCTGGACAGGACCGAGCTCGTCCAGGACGTCGGCGACACGTTCGTTGCGGTGCTCGAACTGGAGGCCGTCGGTGGACGCCGGGAGCTCGCGGGCGCGGCGCTCGGCCGCGTCCAGGGCGGCGGCGCTGGCGGCCTGGGCGTCGGCCAGGGCCGGCAGGGCCCAGGCGGGCAGCTCGGCCCGGGCCGCCTCGACACCGGCCAGGAACCCGGCGACGCTGGCGTCCAGCGGCGCTCCCGGCCGCCTGGCCGATGGGACCGTGGCCAGCAGCGCCCTGCTTCCCTGGTCAAGGGCCTGGGCGAACCGCAGGAAGCCCGCCCAGGCCGCCTCAACGGCCGGGTCCCTCCTCCACATGCCCGCCACCTCCCATAGGATGATCGACGCCGACGCCGACCATACCCACACGGAGCCCCCGATGCCGCGCCTGGCCGTCTCCCCCGTCCCGCCCGAGCGGGCCGACGCCGACCTGCTGGTGCTGCCGGTGGCCGCGGGCCCGGCCGGTCCGGTCGCTCCGCCGGTGACCAGGGCGGTGCTTGACCGGCTGGGGGCCGACCTGGGCGCGCTGGCCGCCGGGACCGGCCGGTTCACCGGGGCGCTGGACGACGCGCTGCTGCTGCCGAGCTATGGCGCCGTGACCGCGCCGGCGGTGCTGCTGGTCGGGGTCGGCCCAGACGCCGACCGGACCCCCGAGATCCTGCGCCGGGCGGCCAGCGTGGCCGTCGCCGGTGCCGGGAGGGCCGCCACCATGGCCGTCGCCCTGCACCGCTCCGCCGCCAAGGGCCCGCCGGCAGCGGCCAACCGGGCCGCGCTGGCCGCCGTGGCCGAGGGCACCGCCCTCGCCGCCTACCGCTTCCAGCGGCACAAGACGAAGCCCGAGCCCGACCTGGCGGCCGCGACCCTGCTGGTCGACGGGGGCCGGTCGCTGGCCTCGGCCGAGCGGGTGCTGCGCCGGGCCGAGGTCGCCGCCAACGCCACCCTGCTGGCCCGCGACCTGGTCAACGAGCCGGCCAGCCGGATCAACCCGGCAACCCTGGCCGCCGAGGCGGTCCGGCTGGCCAGGCGCTCCGGTCTGGAGCACCGGGTCCTGACCGGGCCGGCGCTGCGCCGCGGCCGCTTCGGCGCGGTCGAGGCCGTCGGCGGCGGGTCGGCCACCGGCCCGCGCCTGGTCGAGCTGCGCTACCGCCCAGCGTCGGTCGGCTCGCGGAGCGCCAGCCCGGGTTCGCGGACCCGGAGGCAGGGTGCGGGACGGCACGTGGCCCTGGTCGGCAAGGGCGTCACCTTCGACACCGGCGGCATCGACCTCAAGCGGGGCGCCGGCATGGACGGGATGAAGGACGACATGGCCGGGGCGGCGGCCATCCTCGGGGCCGTCACCGTTGCGGCCGAGCTCGGTCTGGGCACGGCCGTCACGGCGATCCTGCCGCTGGTCGAGAACATGCCCGGCGGCTCGGCGATGCGTCCCGGCGACGTCATCCGGGCCCGCAACGGCATCGCCATCGAGGTCACCAACACCGACGCCGAAGGCCGCCTGATCCTGGCCGACGGGCTCGCCCTGGCCGCCGAGGCCAAGCCGGACGCGATCATCGACCTGGCCACCCTGACCGGCTCGGTGGTGCACGGGCTCGGCCTGGGCTGCACCGGCGTGTTCGGCAACACCCCGGCGCTCACCGCCGAGGTGCTGGCCGCCGCCGCCCGCGCCGGCGAGCTGGCCTGCGAGCTCCCCCTGATCGAGGACTACCGGCGCTTCCTCGACTCCGACGTCGCCGACCTGGTCAACGCGACCAACGAGCCGGGCGACTGCATCCAGGCGGCGCTGTTCCTGCGCGAGTTCGTCGCCGGCACGCCCTGGGTCCACCTGGACATCGCCGGCCCGGCCAGCGCCAAGCAGGCCCGCTACTACCAGCCCAAGGGCGCCAGCGGCTGCATGGTCCGCACCCTGCTCGCCTTCCTGGAAGGCGACGCCGCCTAGGCGCAGGAGACGGCCACCTGGCCTGGCGTCGCGCCAGCCGTCGCCGTCGCGCACCCGGGCGGTCACCGCCAGCCGGAACCTGCCCACCGGCGTGCCGGTCGGGGTGGACCGTGGGCGAAGCAGGCGACCGCGTCCTGCCTAGAACGCCGCCGAACGACCTGGCGGTGGACACGGCTCCCGCGGTCGGGCGAGCATGTCCGGGCCGGCGCGCGGCGTCGGGGAGCTGACGCAGGAGGTTTCCGGATGGCGACCTATGACGCGGCGGTCAGGAAGGCGCTGCCGGACCAGAAGGACCTGCAGGACCGCCGAGAGCACTGCTCGGTCGATGCGGCGCGGCTGGCGACGATCGGCCGTGCGGTCGGGCATCAGGTCCGGGTCCGGCTGAGCAGCGACGCGTTCGGGCTGTACACGGTGAGCGAGGTGCACCCGGAGGACCCCGACACCACCGTCCGCATGGGACGCAGGGGCCGGGAGCGGCTTGGCACCAGCGACGAGTTCGACGGCGTGGTCGACTCGGTGGGGCCGCATCCGAACCTCACGGTCGACCAGGCCAGGACGTGCGGCGAGCTGGTCGAGCGGCTCCGGGACAACGGCCGGCAGCGGGAGCTCATCGTGATCGCGCCGCACGGCGGCGACATCGAGCGCCACACCGACGAGCAGGCCGAGCAGGTCGCGTCACGCCTGGCGGCCAAGGCCGTCAGCTCCTGGCGGTGCAAGGGTTGGAAGGGCGGCGGCGGGGCGTTCGTCCGCTGGCACATCACCTCGACCGACATCTCCGCGGCCAGCTTCCCGCGCCTGGACCTGGTGATCTCCCGAGGGTTCACCCACGCGGTGGCCTTCCACGGGTTCGAGGATCCCGAGGTCGAGATCGACGTCCTCATCGGCGGCTGCGCGCCGGACGAGCTGAAGCAGGAGATCGCCGCGGAGATCGACCGCGCCACGGCCGGTTCGGGCCTGGGTGTGCGCATCGCCGAGCCGGAGGACAACTTCGGCGGGGACGACGAGCGCAACGTCGTCAACCGGCTCACGGCCGAGGGCGGGAGCGGCATCCAGATCGAGCAGAGTCCCGCCGCGCGCTCGCGGCGCTGGGAGGAGATCGCCGACGCGGTGGCGGCCGTGTACGACACAAAGGTGCCTGGTCCGGCGCCGTCCTGACGCGGCACCGGCCACCAAGGGGGCGCGAGCGGCGGGTCAGGGCCCGAGCGCCCGTTTGTTCGGAGGAGGTGACTAGGCGGCGGCGGCCGCCGCTCTGGCGGCGCCGGGCTGGTTGCCCTTGGCGCGGTAGAGGTCAAGGGCGTTCAGGGCGGCGCGCCGGGCGTCGTCTGGGCGGCCGGCCGCGGCGGCGACCGCGGCCAGGTCCAGGAGCGCGTCGCCGCGCATGGTCAGCATGTCGGTCGGCTCGGCGATGGCCGCCGCCTCGGCGGCCAGCCGCTCGGCCTCCTCGACCCGGCCCTGTCCGGCCAGCGCCCTGGCCGCGGCGCCCCGCCAGCGGACCTGCGCGAACAGGTCGTCGTGGGCGGCGATGGCCCGGCTGGCCAACGCCACCTGGAGGGCCTGGTCGGGTTGGCCGAGGTCGTGCAGCACATGGGCCAGGTCGGCGGTCAGGTTGGAGCGCATGCCCGACTCGCCCTGCCGCTCCAGCACCATGATCCCCCGGCGCAGCTGCCGCTCGGCCGCCACGGGGTCGCCGGCCAGCACCAGCGCGGCGGCGGCGAACTCCCTGGCCAGCGCCGCCACCCGGTTTTCGCCAAGGTCGCCGGCGAGGGCCAGGACGCGCTGGACGGTGGCCATCGCCTCCTCCGTCTGACCGGCCATCGCCTGCAGCCCGGCCAGCGACTGCAGGGCGGTCAGCTCCGAGCGGCGGTTGCCGGCGGCCTGCACCAGCAGCTCCTGGCAGCGGCGGATCCCCTCGGAGGCCGGGACCGGCCCCCAGAACGCGCTCTGGGCCAGCAGCCCTCGGGCCCAGGACTCGGCCGGGTCGTCGCGGGCCAGGCGGGCGTGGGCGATCGCCTGGCCGGCCGCCGCCTCGGCCTCGGCGATCCGGCAGCGCAGGAACCCGAGGGCCGCCAGCAGCCCCCAGGCCCTGGCCAGGCCCCGCTGGTCCTCGGAGTCGGCGAAGGTGGCGATCGCCTGCCTGGTCTGGTGCTGGAAGGCGTCGGCGTCCAGGTCGCTGGCCACCGCCACCTGCATCCGCAGCCGGCCGACGCGGGCGTTGGCGGCCAGGCGGGCGTCGCCGCGTTCGGCGGCGGCCGCCGCGACCTGGCCGAGGATCGCCTCCGCGCGTGGGACCTCGCCGGTGGAGACCAGCACGTCGGCCAGCTCGACCAGCAGCTCCAGGCCGCCAGGGTCACCGGGCGGCAGCAGGGCGACCGCCCGCTCCAGCAGCTTGGACGCGGCCGGGAGGTCGCCGCGGCCGAGCGCCCGGCGTCCAGCCGCCCCCAGCCGCCGGGCGGCGGCGTCGGCCAGCCGCCGGTTGCGCTGGTCGACGATGCCCAGCTCGTCCCGGTACCGCCAGGCCCGTTCCAGGTGGTAGCCGACGATCTCCTCGATCTCGCGCAGGCGCGGCCCGGCGGTCCGCTCGACCCAGACGGCGAACAGCTCGTGCAGATCGGCCCGGGTCTGCTTGGGGACCGAGTCGTAGGCGGCGTCGCGCAGCAGCAGGTGGCGGAACTGGAACCCCTGGTCGCCGGCCAGCCGGGACGGCGACGGGCGCAGCAGCTCCCGCCGGACCAGGGCCTGCAGCCGGCCGGGGACCTGGTGACGGACCGACGGCGGGGACAGCTCGACCACGGCGTTCTGCTCGAACACCTGGCCGGCGACCGCTGCCCGCTCCAGGACCGCCCGCTCGTCGTCGTCCAGCCGGTCCAGGCGGGCGGTGAGCAGCGCCTGGATGCTGGACGGGATCCCCAGGTCGGCCAGGTCGGCCGCGACCCAGCGGCCGTCCGCGGGTCGCAGCCGGCCCTCCTCGACCAGGGCGGCCAGCAGCTCCTCCAGGAACAGCGGGTTGCCCTCGGCGGCCTTGGTGATCGGCTTGGCGGCCCCCTCGGGCAGGGCGATCGGCCCGGCCAGGGCGGCCAGCAGCTCCGCCGCCTCGGCGTCGTCGAGGGGTTCCAGCAGCATGGTGGTGGCGTTCAGCTTGCCGCCGGCCCAGCCGGGCCGCTGCTCCAGGAACTCGGGGCGGGCCATCGCCACCAGCAGGATCGGCGCGCCTCTGGCGTAGTCGGCGACGTGCTCGACCAGGTCGAGCAGGCCCGGCTCGGCCCAGTGGAGGTCGTCGAAGACGACCACCACCGGTCCCCGGTCGGCCAGGATCTCGAGCATGCGGCGGAAGGCCCACACCGCCTCCTCGGCCGGTCCTGGGGCCGCCTCCAGCCCGATCAGCTGCCCGATCCGGGCGGCGACCTGGTCGGCGTCCCCTTCCTGGTCCCCCGGCTCCCCCCGGCCAGCCGGCTGCGGGCCGAGCAGCCGGCGCAGCTTGGCGGTGGCCGCGGTCGGCGGGTCGGTGTCGCTGATGGCGGCCGCCTGGCGGACGATCTCGGCGACCGGCCAGTAGGTGATGCCCTCGCCGTAGGACAGGCAGCGGCCGCGCAGCACGGTCGCCGAGGGCAGGCCGCGCAGGGCCTCGCCGACCAGCCGGGTCTTGCCGACCCCGGCCTGGCCGAGCACGGTCAGCAGGTGGCAGGTGCGGATGCCGGCGACCCGTTCGAAGACCCATTCGAACAGGCGGAGCTCCGGCTCCCGGCCGATGATCGGCGCGTCCTGGCGCCTGGCGTGGCCGGGGGCGCCCGGGTCGAGCTGGCGGAGCCGGTAGGCGGCGACCGGGGCTTGCTTGCCCTTGAGGACCAGCGGGTCGACCCGGTCGACCTCCACCGCGTCCCTGACCAGCCGGAAGGTCGGCTGGCCGAGCAGCACCTCCCCGGGGGCGGCGACCTGCTCAAGGCGGGCGGCCACGTTGACCGCGTCACCGAGGACAAGGGCGTCGCCGATCGCCGGGTCGCCGGTCACCACCTCGCCGGTGTTGACCCCGGTGCGGACCTCCAGGCGCACGCCCCAGTCCCGTTCCAGCTCGGCGTTGAGCTG
>DATHIG010000739.1:0-2045 GCA_035490035.1 Actinomycetes bacterium | reverse complement strand
GCCCGGCAAGGTCGTCACCGAGGTCAGCCCAGCCGGTCTGTTCTGGGAGGCCGAGCCGGAGCACCAGGACTACCTGGAGCGCTACCCGTACGGCTACACCTGCCACTTCCCACGTCCGGGCTGGGTGCTGCCCCACCGCAGCGCCGCGGCTCGCTAGCAGACGGTTTGCGCGCGGGCTCCTGCGTGAGTAGATCGGGTGGGGTGGGCTGGGCGGCATGGGTGGCTGTGGGTTCTGGGAGGTGTCTGGCTTTGCCGGCGGTGAGCGGCCATGGTGGCTGTTGGGGTGTCGGCCCGCTCCTGCTCGGTGCTCGCTGGCCGGTCAGGAGCATCACGCTCGGCCGGATGATGCTCGACGATCTGCCAGGTCTAGAATCGCGCTAGGTGCGGCGAGGTGATCGGTCAGCCAGCTGTCCACGTGTCTCCGACCTAGCCGAAGGTGAAGGCGTAGGCCTGGACGCCTGGGTCCAAGAAGGTGATCTCGAAGGTGTGCTCGGTGATAGGACCGGGCTGGCGGATGAGCTGGTACAGGCGCGGTTGGGTGACGGTGCCGTTGCCCTGGTCGTCCACGTCGGCCCCGTGGGCAGCGCCCGGGGGCTGCCCGTCGATCCGCACCTGGAACCGCACAGCAGTGCCTGGCGCTCCCGGTGACATGACCAGGTGCAGGTCGCGGGCGTGGAAGCGGTACAGGATCCGCCCTTCGGCCTGGTCGAGCACGATGGCCTGTCGGTTGACGGTCCAGTCACCCGAGAGAGCCCAGTGGTTGAGTCCCACCCGCGCGGGGGAGGCATAGCCGTGCGGGGTGTCCAGGACCGCGCCATTGGAGGAGGCGAAGTTCTCAGTACGCCCATAGCCAAGGTAGTTCTCCGGCGACCACAGGCTGTCCCAGTCGGCGGCGGTTTCCACCCCACCGGCATCGACCAAAACCAGTTCGTGCCCGATGCGGCCGATCCCGGCCTCGGTCAGCAGTCGCTGAATGATCGCTTCTGACTGCTCGTAGTCGCCCTCGCCGAAGCGATGGTGCCGGATCTGGCCTTGGGCGTCGACGAAGTACAGGGCCGGCCAGTACCGGTTGCCAAAGGCATCCCAGATCACGTAGTCGTTGTCGATCGCGACCGGATAGTCGACCCGAAGGTCCTTGATGGCTCGGCGGACGTTGTCGAGGTCGTGTTCGACGTCGAACTCGGGCGTGTGGACGCCGAGTACCACCAGCCCGTCGCCCTGGTACTTCTCGGCCCAGGCACGGACGTAGGGAAGCTGGCGGAGCCAGTTGATGCAGGTGTAGGTCCAGAAGTTGACCAGGACGACCCGGCCGCGCAGACCGGCCGCCGTGAGCGGCGGCGAGTTCAGCCAGCCGGTGGCGCCAGAGAGCGACGGCAGCTGCCCATCGACCGGCGGGTCGACCGCGGGTCGGGTCGGGTCCATGGCTAGCCGGCCGTGGCGGCGGCTGGCCGGGCAACGGCCGCGGCTGCGGTCAAGATGACGTCCGCGACCGCTCCCGGCTGGGACACCATGATCACGTGCGAGCCCTCGACCTCGGTAATGGTGGCACCGGCGCGCTCGGCCATGGAACGGATCACGTCGGTGCCGGCCGCCTTGTCCCCGGTGGCGACCACGGCCCAGGCGGGCGAGGACTTCCAGGCGGGCGGGCCCGACGGCTCCGAGAACGCCAACTCCGCCACCGGGCGCTGGGTCGCGGCCATCACGGCGGTCTGGGCGGGTGGCAGGTCGGCGGCGAACGCATCGTGGAACTTGGTGGGATCGATCGCGAACTCAACCGCCGCCTCCGAGTCCTGACCGGTCGGATACTGCCGCGGGGCCAGCGCCGTCATCAGCACGCTGTCCTTGGAGCCGCTCTCTACGTCACCCAGCCGCTCGCCTTCGTCGGGGGCGAAGGCGGCGACGAAGACCAGCCCGACGACGTTAGCGGTGTCGGTCACGGCGTTCGAGATCACCGCACCTCCGTAGGAGTGGCCCACGGCGAGGACGGGCCCGGGAATCTGGTTGAGGACGCTGGCGATGTAGGCAGCGTCGGTGGAGATGCCGCG
>DATHIG010000738.1:0-7643 GCA_035490035.1 Actinomycetes bacterium | reverse complement strand
CCCGCGTTGGGGGCCATCACGCTGCTGAACCCGGCCGGTCCTGGCGAGGGCGCACCGCCCGGCGAGGAGGTGGGCTGCGTGGTCGACGGGGGCTGGCGGGTGGTGCTGGTCGGCGGCAGCGGCGTGGTCTGGAAATGCGGGTCGAGGGCCAGCCGCTTGAACGCCTCGATCGAGCTGCCGGAGGAGGCGACCCGGTAGTCGCAGGCCTTGGTGGCGTCGAAGTAGATCAGGGCCTGGACCGCTGGCATCTTGGTGGTCAGGTCCCTGGCCGCGTTGTCGAACCAGGCGGCCTTGCGCCCGGCGTCGGCGGCGTCCTCGACCGAGCCGGTCTCGCCGATCATCAGCGGCTTGCCGTGCGAGCTGCCCCACACGTAGAAGTCGCCGAAGATGTCGGACAGCTCCCGCCAGGCGGTCTGGGGCCGGCAACCGGGGGCGTTGTAGCCGTCGGCGGCGATCCAGTCGACCTGGTCGTCGCCCGGGTAGAAGCGGTCGGCGGAGTCGCTGGCGAACGCGGCCGCGGTCGGCGCCCACACCAACGAGGCCGGCAGGCCGGCGAAGATCTCGCGGACGTGGCGCCAGGCGGCGACGAAGCGCTCCGGCGAGCCGACCCAGGAGCTGTTGCGCGGATCGTCCATGCGGTGGGCGTAGCGGAGGTAGACCGGCTTGCCCAGTCCGCGCACGCCCTCGGCCAGCTGCCGCAGGTAGACGTCGTGGCGGCCCTGGGCGATCTCGGCCGTGCTCGCTCCGTTGCCGATGGTGATCAGCGGGATGCGCCCCATCTCCACGTCCCAGGCGGGACGCCAGCCCAGCTGGCTGCCGAACGGCACGTAGGTGTGGTCGATGGCCAGCCGCCGGCCGATGCGGCCCTCCAGCTCGAGCACGGCCTGCTGCTGGGCTGCCCTGGTGTGGGAGCCGGTCGGCTGGACGTAGGCGCCGAGCCAGGCCGCCGTCGGGGTCAGCCCCGAGGAGCCCTGGGCGCCGAACGGCGGGAACGCCCGGGCCGAGACGGTCAGGGCGCCGACCAGGCCGGCCAGCAGGAGCAGGGCGGTGAGGACACGGGGACCGCGACGCGGAGCTTGGCCATGTGCCCGGACGTGACGGGGACCGGCGGGGCTGCGTGCGGGCTGCCGACAGTGGCGGGGGGATGGGCGCAACGCTGGCTCCTCCTGGTGAACGTCTCACCATGGACGGGAGGCTTGGAGCCTCTGGCCGTACACGAGCGACCCTCGGGGGGGTCCAGGCGTCCCTGGCGGGGCGGGCCGCTCGGTGCTGCGGTGGGTACAGGACGTACGGCGGGGCGACCGCAACCGGGGGTGGATGCGGCCAGGTCGAGCCTTGGGGGAGGCTCGCAAACCTGCTGTTGGGGGACGGAAAGGTTGGGCGATCTATACCAAGAGCAGGATTCGCCGGTCAAATCCCGGCATGGCTGGCAGGTCCGCTAGATGCCCTTGCCGGCCGCGTGGGCCAGGCGTACCACCGTCTTGACCCTGACCAGGCGGAGGCTGACCGCCAGGGCCAGGTAGGCGCGGCGCTCGCGGCGGTTGAGGGACAGGGTCTGGCGGGCCCAGCTCCTGGCCGGCCCCCGCTCCCCCAGCGCCGCGTGGGCGAAGGCGATCTGGCCGTAGATGCGGGCCAGCCCCGACGGCTCCTGCTGCAGCTCCCGGTGCTTGTCGACCAGGTAGGTGAGGGCGGCGATGATGGTGCGCCAGCGGTCGGCGAAGAACGACGACTGGTGCCAGTGGACCACCACCAGCGCCTCGGGCACGGCCAGCACCGGCGCGTGCCTGGCCGCCCGCAGCAGCCACTCGTAGTCCTCGGCGTAGCTGCCGGGGATCTGCTCGTCGACCAGGCCGATGCTGTCCAGCAGCTGCCGGCGGCGGGCCAGCACGGTCGAGGGATGCAGCTCGGTCATGCGCGACAGCAGCAGCTGGCGGTGGGTGACCACGGTGGTGGGGGCCAGCCGGGTGGTGGTGCGGTCCCGGTAGCGGACCAGGATGCCGGTGGTGGAGACGGCCGCGTCGGGCCGGGCCATCAGCTGCTCGACCTGCCTGGCCAGCTTCTGTGGCAACCACTCGTCGTCGTCGTCGCAGAAGGCGACCAGCTCGCCGGTGGCCCGCATGATGCCGCTGTTGCGGGCTCCGGCCAGGCCGGGGCTGCGCCCGTTGCGGATCAGGACCAGGCGGCGGTCGGATGGCAGCTCCGCCCATGGCAGGTCGGGGTCGCTCTGGTCGAACACGACAACGCACTCGATCGGACCCTGGTAGGTCTGCCCGAGGATCGCGGTCACGGCCCGGCGCAGCAGCTCCGGCCGGTCCCGGGTGGGAACGACCACGCTGACCGGCGGCGCCGCCTCAGCGGCCACGGCCGCTTCCACGAAGGTAGCCGTAGCGCAGCAGCAGCGGCCAGGTCGAGGTCAGGGTGAGCAGGCGGTGCCGGCGGCGCAGCTCGCCCCGCCACTCCTCGTCCAGCCGGAGCGGGACGCGGCCGCTCCGGAAGCGCATCGGGTTGCCGGCCAGGGCGTGGCTGGGGCCGAGCTCGACCCAGCCGTCGCCGATGAAGCCGAGCTCGCCGTCGGCCGGGGGACGGCCGGCGTGGTCAAGGACGCGGGTCAGCTCCCGCGCCGGGTCGCGCACCAGCGACTCGTAGCGCAGCAGGACGGTGGGCACGCGAAGCCCGCGCAGCAGGTGGAACAGCAGGTTGTAGCAGACGTAGCGGGCGCTCATGCGCAGCGGGGTGTCGGTGGCCATGAGGGCGTCGCCGTCGACCACCTCGGCCCGGCGCATCAGCTTGGTCCAGGAGAACGCCACCCCACGGCTGTCGCGGACCAGGTGGACCAGGCGCAGGTCCAGTCCGCGCATGCGCCGGACCAGGAAGGCGTGGGAGGCGTGCTTGCTGGCGTCGACCAGCAGCGGCCGGCCGGAGACCTGCCTGATCGCCTCGTACAGCCGCTCGAGCAGATCGAGGTAGCGGCGCAGCCGGGCCCGGTAGGCGGGCCACAGGGCGGGAAGGACCATCAGCGGGACGAACCGGTTGCGGTCCACGGAGCCCTTGAGGGCCAGCACCTCCTCGACGTCCAGGACGTCCCAGCCACCGAACGCCACCTCGCCGACCCGGTGCCAGAACTGGCAGTCACGGAAGCGCTGCCCGCAGCCGCAGCGGTTGTTCTCGGCCAGGCCGCGTTCCCAGACGTGGACCAGCTCCCCCACCGACCAGACGTCGTCGAGCCGGCCGAGCATGCGGTCAAGCAAGGTGCTGCCGCTGCGCCCGAGCCCGCCGATGAACAGCACCCGCACCGGCCCTTCCAGCCGGGGCCGCCGGCCAGGGGCCCGGGACGCCACCCGGGACGCCACCGCGTCGGACCTCATCTGGCCGTCTCCGGCCGGGGCGCGCGCCGGTCGCTGACAAGGCCGTCGACCAGACGGCCGAACTCGCGCACGGCCGTGGCCGTGGCCCGGTCCTCGGGGCCGGCCCGGAAGGCGGCCGGCTCGGCGGCCACCCGGTCGAGCAGCCGGTGCAGGTCGGCCTGCGTCTCGGCCAGGAACACGTCGCCGCCCTCGGCGGCCAGCCGGCGCGAGAAGGCCACCTGGTGGTCGTCGACGTGCTCGCCCAGCCGATGCCGGCGCGGGACGACGATCGGGATGGCGCCCATGTGCCGGGCCCCCAGGATCGTCCCGGGGCCGCCGTGGCAGACGACCGCCGCCGCCTCCCGCATGGCCGTCTGCAGGGCGTCGAACTCGAGGTAGGCCCGCCAGTCGGCGGGGCCGGCCGGCGGGGCCGAGGTGCCCGTCTGCATCAGGCAGCGCAGCTCCCGCCGCCCGCCGGCCAGCCAGGCGTCGACCCAGCGCACCAGGCGGTCGAACGGGTGGTGATCGGTGCCGACGGTGACCAGCAGCAGCTGCCCCGGTGACCCGGGTGCGGTCACAGCAGGCTCCCGATGACTTTGCCCTTGGGGTAGTTGCGGCGCTGCTCTTCCCACTGGAGCAGGAACAGGTCGCTGAACGGGTAGCACAGGCGGCCGGTCATGGTCGGCGAGTCGATGCGGTCGTAGACCTCGACGTAGACCGTCCGCTTGCCGAACAGCTTGGCCATCAGGAAGAACGGGAAGGCGACCCCGGCGCCGCTGGAGACCACCACGTCGGGCCGGTAGGAGCGCAGCAGCTTCCAGGCCAGGGCGGTGTTGCGGACCAGGTTGCGCAGGTTGCGGGTGGTCGGGTGGTACGCCCAGGCGACCTGCTCGCCGGCGAGCAGCGAGGTGCTGTCCAGCTTTTCGAAGGTCACCCATTTACGATCGTGCTGTTCCCACCATGGCTTGAGGTTGTGGAGCTGGATCAGGTGGCCGCCGGAGGAGCTGACCAGCAGGACGCGCATGGCGGCGGCCTAGTAGGCGCCCCTGGCCGAGACCAGGAGCGGGACCGTCTTGGACAGGATGAACAGGTCGTAGGCGATCGACCAGTTCTCGACGTAGAACAGGTCAAGGCGCACGTAGTCCTCGAAGGAGAGCTCGCTGCGTCCGCTCACCTGCCACAGCCCGGTGATGCCCGGCCGGACCTCGAGCCGGTCGTGCTGCCACTCCTCGTACAGGGCGACCTCGTCGGCCAGCGGCGGCCGCGGCCCGACCAGGCTCATCTCGCCCTTGAGCACGTTCCAGAGCTGGGGCAGCTCGTCGATCGAGTAGCGGCGCAGGATCGCGCCGACCTTGGTCACCCTCGGGTCCTGGCGGAGCTTGAACAGCGGCCCGTCGGCCTCGTTCTGGGCGCGCAGGTCGTTCAGCAGCAGGTCGGCCCCTGCGACCATGGTGCGGAACTTGAGCAGCGTGAACGGCCGGCCGCGCAGCCCGATCCGCTCCTGGCGGAAGACCACCCGCCCGGGCGAGGTCGCCTTGATGGCCACGGCGACGGCCGCGAACAGGGGCAGGAGCAGCAGCAGGCCGAAGCCGGAGATGAGGATGTCGCAGAAGCGCTTGGCGGCCGCCTGGAAGCGGGTCAGCTGCAGGACGTTGACCGACAGGGTCATCACCCCGCCGATGGTCTGCGGGGCCAGCCGGCTGGACAGCACGGTCGGCAGGTTGGCGGTGAAGCGGACCTCGACGTTCTCCAGCCGCCTGGCCTTCATGATCTGCACGACGTCCTCGGGCGTGACCGCGCTGGAGGCCACGAACAGGCAGTCGGCCCTGGTCTCGCGGATCAGCTCGCGGATGCGGCCGACCGGGCCGACCACCCGCTGGTCGTCGAGGTGCAGGGCGTCCATGCTGCCGGCGACGAACCCGACGGGCTGGAAGCCCAGCTCCCTGGTCGTCATGGTGGCGGCCAGCCGCTCGGCCTCCAGGTTGGCCCCGACGATCAGGGTCCTGAAGGTCAGCTTGCCCTTCAGGCGCATGCGCCGGATCCGCCAGTGCCACAGCCGCCGGACCGAGAGGGCCAGCACCAGCCCCAGGGCCCACGACAGCAGCATCCACATCCGCGAGAACGAGGCCTTGGACCAGAACGACACCATCACCGTCGCCGAGATGATCAGGCTGATGGCGACGATGATCCGGCGGACCTCCTCGGCGGTCGAGTACTGGTGGACCCGGTACAGCCGCATGGTCAGGTACACCACCGGGGTGATCAGCGGGACGGTCAGCAGCAGCAGCCAGAAGTCCAGGGTCGGCAGCAGCTCGTCGAAGCGGAGCTGGTAGGCCAGCAGCATGGCGGAGAACACCGCCAGGCTGTCGGTCAGCCCCATCAGGACGTAGTGCGAGCGGTACTGGCGGCTGATGTCGGACCGGACGCCGGCCAGGCGGGAGGACGTGACCAGGCTGCTGTGGAAGGGTGGTTCCAGCCCTACCGTCTCGGTCAAGGCCCGCCGCACGTCGCCCGTCCTTTCCGATCCACCGTAGTCCGCAGGGATGGCAGAGTCGGTCGGAAGACCAACACGGGGGTGTTGCTGAGGCGACGGCGGCACCGGTTGCTACTCCCGAGTCCAACTCTGCTGGTGCATCAGCACCACGCTGAGCATCTCCCGCTGGAGGGGCCTGGCACATGCGGTGGTTGAAGTAATCTCCTCACGCATCTGAAGTAGCCATGCGCCAGACCACAACGGGTAGTGCGCCCCCGGAGAGGGCGCACTAGGTAGTGATGGTCCGTGGCAGCGCGTTCGGGCTAGTCGTCGCGCTGCTCGTAGTAGTAGGAGCTCTTGCTGGCCTGCTTGGAGCGGTTGAGCACCGCGCCGACGATCTTGCCGCCGACCTGCTCGATCTCGTCCTTCAGGCGGGTGACGGCGTCGCGGTCGCTCTCCTTGGCGTCGGCGACCACCAGCACGGCGTCGGCCAGCGGGGCCAGGGCCATGGCGTCGGCGACGACCAGGGCCGGCGGGCAGTCCAGGATGATGAAGTCGAACAGGTCCCGCTGCTCCTTGAGGAACTCGCGCATGGGGTCGGAGTCCATCAGCGCCGACGGGTGCGGCGGCAGCGGCCCGGAGAGGATCACCCACAGGTTGGGCGCCACCGACCACAGCTCCGAGGCCATCTGCCTGCCGTCGGCGATCGGGCCTCGGCGCTTGTTGGGCGGCGTGCCGTCGGTCAACAGATTGGCAAGGCCTGACTTGTTGGCCAGGCCGAAGAACTGGTGCACCCGCGGCCGGCGCAGGTCGGCGGAGACCAGCAGCACGTCCTTGCCGGTCTCGGCCAGCACCACGGCCAGGTTGGCCGCGGTCGTGCTCTTGCCCTCCCCGACCCCGGCGCTGACCACCATCACCGAGTTGATGTCGAGCTGGCTGGCCAGCCTGGCCATCCGGGTCCGCAGGGTCCGGTAGGACTCGGCGGCCGGGCTGTTCGGCTGCAGGAGGGTGACGAGGCTGTTCTTGTGGCGCCGCTTCCAGCGCAGCTTGCCCTCCTGCCGCACCCGCTTGGACAGGGGCGGGATGGTGGCCAGCACCGGCCGGTCCAGGCGCTCGGCCAGGTCCTCGCGACCCCGCAGGCGGTCGTCGGTGCGGTCGCGCACGAACCCGAGCACGACCCCGACGAACAGCCCGACGAGCAGGCCGATGCCGACGTCCAGGCGGTGGTTAGGCGTGGCCGGGCTGTCCGGCAGGGCGGCGCCGGCGATCACCGTGCCCGGGGTGAAGTCGAGGGCCAGGAACCCGTTGAGCTGGCTGAGGAGGGGCTGGATGCGGTTGTTGAGCGCCGTCAGCCGGGCGCTCGCCGCCTGCCGTTCGCTGGCCGTGGCGTCGGCCCTCTTGATGGCCGCCTCGGCGTCGGCGGTCTGCTTCTGGAGCCGGAGGACGTCCTTCTGCAGGCTGGTCTGGCTGGCCTTGGCCTGGGCACGGGCGTCGGCCTCCCGGAAGGCCAGGTAGGCCTTGGCGACCGCGTCGGCCCCCCGCTGGGCCGACAGCGGCACCGTGTCACGGTAATGGATCCGGAGGATCTGGGAGTTGGCCGGCACGTCGACCTTGACGTGCTCCAGCAGCTGGGCCGGGGTGGCGGTGGTCCCAAGCGACCTGACCGCGACCTCGGCGACCGGCTGCGACTGGGCCAGCTGGCGCTGGTTGAACATGTTCAGCTGCTGGTCGATCCGCTGGCCCGGGTCGAAGGCGTTGGTGGTGATCGCCCTGACCAGGACCGAGGTGCTCGACTCGTACACCGGGGTACGCCGGAAGGAGTAGGC